>JAUVHQ010000048.1 GCA_030593185.1 Bacteroidota bacterium | reverse complement strand
ACACAGATACCGTTGCATTCACAAAATCCAATATTTACCGGGTTACCGGTGTGATGCATTACTCATCTGGTTATTATAAGATTTTCCCGAGAGATGTGAATGACATTGAGGATGTTACAGCAGTAAACGATACATTTGCCGGAGTAAATATCCGCGTATATCCAAACCCGAGCAATGGTTTGTTCAAACTTGTTGTAAACAATGTCAAATCCGGAAGCTTTGGAATTGAGATAATGAATCTGCAGGGACATATCCTTTACAGAAATGTTATCAATGATCCCTCCGGTTTCAGTGAGTATATTGACCTGACAAAATTTGGTAAAGGATTGTACTTCCTGAGAATCAACGATGGTAACAAAGCCTCGGTTGAAAAGATCCTGATCCATTAATCAGGTTTCATATTTAAAAAAAAGGGCGGGTTTATCCCGCTCTTTTTTTATCTTTATCTTGTAGCTTTTTTTCAAAAAATATTAAAATCCATTTTTAATAAATTCAAAAAAAATAATTATGAAACGAAAATTTAATTTGTTGCCGGTACTTATTATTGTGCTGGCTGTTTTAACTTCCGGCTTTGCCTTAGCAAAAAAAGACGAAGAAAAAGAGGATGAAGAAAAATCTAAAACAAGCACGTTCTCCGGATTAAAATGGAGAAGTATTGGCCCTGCATTTACTTCGGGACGAATAGCAGATTTTGCAGTTAATCCACAAAACCATTCAGAATGGTTTGTTGCTGTTGCCAGCGGTCATATCTGGAAAACAGAAAATAATGGCACTACTTTTAAACCGGTATTTGATAATTACGGAGCTTATTCGATGGGATGTCTTGCAATGGACCCCAACAATCCGAATGTTATATGGTCAGGAACAGGTGAGAATAATCACCAACGTGCCCTCGGATATGGTAACGGGGTTTATAAATCCACTAACGGAGGAAGTTCCTGGAAGAATATGGGTCTTAAAGAATCACACCAGATTGGGAAAATTGTGATCGATCCCAGGAATTCTGATGTTGTTTTTGTAGCTGCAGAAGGTTCGGCATGGGGACCCGGTGGCGACCGGGGACTTTACAAAACCACCGATGGCGGGGAAACCTGGAAGAAGGTTCTTAAAATAAGCGAAGAAACAGGTGTGAATGACGTGATATTGGATCCGCGTAATCCGGATTTGATGTACGCTACATCAGAGCAAAGAAGACGTCATGTACATACTAAAATCGGTGGCGGGCCCGAGTCGCGCTTTTATAAATCAACCGATAACGGTGAGACATGGAAAAAGATCACCAAAGGATTACCCTCAGGTCATGTCGGCGGAATGGGGCTTGCTATCTCTCCAGTTAATCCTGATGTCCTGTACATAATTGTAGAGGCTCAGGGCGAAACAGGTGGTTTTTTCCGTTCTGTAAACCGGGGTGAATCATGGGAAAAAATGAGTGATCACCATGCAAGCGGTCAGTATTATAACGAGATATTTTGTGACCCGGTGGATGTTGATAAAGTTTACAGTATGGAAACCAGATCCAAAGTTACAACAGATGGTGGTAAAACCTGGAGTTTAATCGGTGGCACTAGTCGCCATGTGGATGATCATGCAATGTGGATCGACCCTGATGATACACAACACTTTCTTATTGGTGGTGATGGTGGTGTTTACGAATCGTTTGATGGCGGGGAAAACTATATTTTTAAAACAAACCTGCCTGTTACCCAGTTTTACAGGGTGGCAGTGGATAACGATAAACCTTTTTATAATGTTTACGGCGGAACCCAGGATAACAACAGCTTTGGCGGACCATCTCAGAATTTGAGTTCTGCCGGGGTTACTGCCGGTGAGTGGATTGTAACAGTTGGCGGCGATGGATTCTGGCAAGCTATCGACCCAACCGATCCAAACATTGTTTATTCAGAATGGCAATATGGTAATAGTGTCAGATTCGACAAAAAAAGTGGTGAAGGTATAAGCATTAAACCACAACCCGGTAAAGATGAGGATACTTACCGCTGGAACTGGAATGCACCACTGATTCTTAGTCCATATTCACATACACGTCTTTATGTTGCTGCCAATAAAGTATTCCGCAGTGATGACAGGGGAAATTCATGGAAAGTGATCTCGGATGACCTGACAAGACAACTGGACAGGAACACCTGGAAGGTTATGGGTAAATTCTGGGGTGTTGACGCAGTCAGAAAAGATGTGTCAACCTCTCAGTTTGGAACAATCGTATCATTGGCTGAATCGGAAGTAAAAGAAGATCTGTTGTATGTCGGTACTGATGACGGACTGATTCAGGTTATCGGAGATGCAGGTACAACCTGGCGAAGCACCGGTGATTTTGAAGAAGTACCCAAATACACATATGTTAGTGATATCTGCCCTTCGAAATTTGATGAAAATGTGGTTTATGCCGCTTTTGATAACAGGAAAAGAGATGATTTTAAGCCCTATATCTTAAAAAGTACTGACAAAGGTCAAACCTGGAAACCGATAAGCAGCAACCTTCCTGTCAACGGAACTGTACACACTATTGAACAGGATTATGTAAATCCTGATCTGTTTTTTGCCGGCACTGAATTCGGAGTATTTTTCTCCATCGACGGAGGTGAAAAATGGGAGCAGTTGAAATCAGGAATACCTGCGGTTGCTGTCAGGGATATGGTTATCCAGAAAAGAGAAAACGATCTGGTATTAGCTACATTTGGACGCGGCTTTTACATCTTAGATGATTATGCCCCTCTAAGATCATTTAAACCTGAAATTCTTGAAGAAAATGCACATGTTTTTCCAATTAAAGACGCTCTTGTATATATCAGAAAAAGAGGAAGATATGGGCATGGTTCAACACCTTACATGGGTAAAAATCCTCCATTCGGAGCTACTTTTACCTACTATTTAAAAGAAGGGATCAAAACTCAAAGGGATTTAAGAAAAGAGAAAGAGAAGGAACAGTTTAAAAAAGGTGAAAAGATTGAAGTATTATCATGGGATGAACTCAGGGAAGAAGGTAAAGAAGAAAAGTCTCATATCCGTTTTACCATATATGACGATCAGGATAATATTGTCAGGAAGTTCACAACTAAAGCGTCAAAGGGTATCCAGAGAATAACATGGGATCTCAGGCATGAATCCACTTCACCCGTACGTCTGAAAAATGATGAATTCGATCCTATGGCAGATGGTGGCGGAGGGATTCTTGCTGTTCCGGGAATGTATAAAGTTTCCATCTCTAAAGTTTTTCAGGGAAAAGTAACAGAATTGGTTAGCCCGATTGAATTCAACGTCGTGGCTCTCAATAATACAACTATTCCCGCAGAAAACCGGAAAGAGGTGTTTGAATTCCAGGAAAAGACCGGCGAACTTGCCGGTACTATGCAAGGTGCAATGAGATATACATCAGACCTGAGTGAAAAAGTTGAATATATCCTTCAAACTCTCTACAGAATGCCTGGTTCAACTCCCGAAATGATCACTGAAGCAAAGAGAATCAGAAACGAGATTGATGAAATTGAATTTATATTTTACGGGCACAGGGCAAAAGCAAGCTGGGAAGAGGTGCCACCAGGACAAATGCCATTGCAGAGACGATTAAGAAGTATGGCATATATTCATAATGGTTCTACCGCTCCCTTAACCCAGACAGAAAAGGATGCTTATAATATCCTCTCTGAAGAGCTTCCCCCACTTATTGAAAAACTTAAGAAAATTGGTGAACAAGATCTTAAGGAACTTGAAAAACAAATGGATAAAGCAGGTGCGCCCTGGACACCGGGACGGGTTCCCGATTGGAATTAAAACAATTCATAAAAGGAAACTAATCAGTCGGCAGTCCACAGTCCGCAGTCAGCAGCGCCTTTCATGTAGATAAAAGTTATATGTTATTAGTTAATTGTAATACGTTTTAAAGAGCCTTTTGGAGAGACGAAGTTCGAATGACGAATGATGATTGAAGAAGGCAAGGGATGAAAAAAGATTTTGCGAGGAGCGTAGTGACGAAGCAATCTGTCAATTACATCCGGAATGCCAAATAAATAAACTATCATGAGTTTAATGAAAAACCATAAAAGATTGCTTCATTGCGTTTCGCAAAATCCGTATACTTACTAAGCCTTATAGGAAAAAATGACAAACTTTGTCTTCAGATTGCCGACTGCTGACTGAAGATTGCAGACTTAAAAATGCAAAGTATAATGAGGTCAGCCATTTTAGGCATTCCAAACTTTTTATCCTGAGCGCAGCCGAAGCGAAGACACTGAATAGTTACGAATAGTAATTTTTTTTGGCTGTCTTTAAATTTTTTTTTAAACAAAAAATAATATATTTTTGTTTTTGCAATAAATATTTTTCTTTCAAAGGAAAATAGTTATTTTGGTACTAAATTTTACTACTATGAAAAAGCTAGCAATAATATTTGCCGCCTGCATGGTGTTAGGTATAATTCTCAGTTCCTGTAACAGGGAAGTATGTCCTGCATACAGTAAGGCTGATATTGAACAAACTGAAGAAACTGCGTAGATAAAAACTTTTTTCGGGTTTTTTCCGCCTTCCGTTATCAAATTCTGAACCACAGAACATTAAATCTTTTGGTTTAGTTATTTTGTTCATTATGAAGAAGGTCCCATTACTTTTATTTATATTTATTTTTTCTTCCCCGGTTGGTGTTTCGCAGGGAGAGTTAGATGTTCAGCAAAAAGCTTTTTACAGAAACGAGAAATCCATCGGTTTTATGCTTAATTCAACAGGTTACGGAATAGGCTTAAGGCATGGGAAAAGGATCGATTTCTTTAACAAAAGAATATTTGAGGGAGATATAAGTATCCTTAAGCATCCTAAAGAGTATAAAACGACCAATCCTTCTTTTCCCAATAACCGACGGTTTGTTTTCGGTAAGTTAAATTTTGCATTAACTTTCCGGGGTGGAATGGGTTTCCAGCATATGATTTTCAAAAAAATTGATCAGGGGGGTATTGCTATCCGTTACATTTTTTCCGGCGGACCATCTATAAGCTTATATAAACCTATTTACTACGATGTACTCTACCCTGTATCGTTTTATGAAAGTGAATTGAGAAGTGAAAAGTTTAATGTATCGATCCATAACCCCCAGGATATCTACAGGCCATCATCATTCTTTAAAGGGTTTGATGAAATAAAAATTGTCCCGGGGGCTTATGGTAAGGCCGGGATTAATTTTGAATACAGTAAACTTGACAGGATAATTCACGCTGTTGAAATTGGTGTTACATTTGATGCCTTTCTGAAAAAAATACCGATAATGGCTAGTGAAGATAATCTCTGGTTTTTTCCCGCACTTTTTGTGAGTTACAGGTTTGGCCGTATTATTGATCCCCAAACCCCACTTCCTGAAGGCTCAAAACGCAATTTCTCCGAACCGGAATTGTCCACTGCACCTATTGCATATTAGTTCCTGAAATAAATAATCTTATGACAACAATCGTTGATGAATTGATAATTATTCCTAATTTTGTATGAAATTTTTTAATAAACATTATTTAATTACTTGAGTTATGGCAAAAATTAAAATTGCAATCAATGGATTTGGAAGAATTGGGAGAAATGTTCTTAAGATCGCCCTTGAAAGGCCAGATCTTGAGGTAGTTGGGATTAATGACCTGACAGATACAAAAACTCTTGCACATCTTTTAAAATACGATTCTACACAAGGAAGATACGAAGGAGTTTCTTTTGAAAACGAATTTCTAATAATTAACGGATTACGGGTAAAAGTAACTGCTGAAACTAATCCGGCAAATATTCCCTGGTCAGAAACCCCGGATGTTGTTGTCGAATCAACAGGTGTTTTCCGGTTAAAGGAAAGCCCAAAAGGTGGCTATGGTGACCATCTGAAAAATGGAGCAAAAAAAGTTATCTTAACAGTTCCGGCAAAAGATACAATTGACAATACCATTGTACTCGGAGTAAATGACGAGGATATTAAACCGGAAGATCAGTGTGTTTCCAATGCATCTTGTACTACTAACTGCCTGGCACCTGTTGCTAAAGTGCTTAATGACAAATTTGGAATTGTGAACGGTTTGATGACTACTATTCATTCCTATACAAACGATCAGAGTTTACTGGACTTTCCACACTCAGACCTTCGCAGGGCAAGGTCTGCTGCTATTTCTCAAATACCAACCACAACCGGTGCTGCAACTGCTGTAGGAAAAGTTATTCCTGAATTAAATGGAAAACTCGATGGGATGGCAATCCGTGTTCCTACCCCAACCGGATCACTGGTTGACCTGGTTGCTAACCTGAAGGTTGAAGCTACGGTTGCGGAAATCAATGCTGCAATGAAGGAAGCTGCTGAAGGACCAATGAAAGGAATTCTTGAATATACTGAAGATCCCATTGTATCTGTTGATGTAATACATACTGAGTATTCATCTATTTTCGATGCTCTAAGTACAATCGTAAATGGAAAAACTGTTAAAGTACTATCATGGTATGATAACGAATGGGGATACTCTGCAAGAGTGGTTGATCTGTGTGAAAAACTATTTGAATAATTAAAAAAAAAGACCTGAAATCAAATTTCAGGTTTTTTTTTATTCATATACTATTTTTATATTGAAAGGTATTTGAACAGTCTCCTGGTAATGAAGACCCAGATTATAAATCGCCTCATCCTCCTCCTCATAATACCACTCTACAATACATGGATTACCTGCATCATAGTAATTTTTTATTATACGTAACAATTCAAGAATAAATTTTGACGATCCGCTGTTGGCGTATTCAAGTTTTATTATCACTAAAGTTTTTTCAGCCGGGTTTTGGAAATACTTATCAACCCATTTAAAAATATTCCTGTAAAAGGCATCCGGATTCTCGTGAATGGAACGACCCTCTAATCTGAAAATCCCTGTTTTATAACCAAAGTTAACATATGGTGATATTCTGGATTTTTCAATAATAAGATCCTTCATAATTAATATATATTATGTTATTCTAAGTTTTCTCTTTTTATATATCAATGGTCACTATTCATCTTGCTTACCTCTTCCTTCTTCCTCCCTACTCCTTCCTACTTCTTACTATTTACTTCTTACTTCTTCGCCTCTTCTCGCCCCCTCTTCTAATTTACTCATTTTATCATTTCTTCATTCACTCATTTACTCATTCTATCATTTAATCATTTATTCATAATGCAATGCTTTTATCGGATCAAGTTTAGAAGCCTTAACTGCCGGTATATATCCGCTAATTAATCCAACAACAAAACATGCAGCAACGCCGCTAAAAATCCATATCCACGGGACAACAAAAGATGATTTGAGAAGAACTGACATAAGATTACCAACAAGTAAGCCTAAAACAATCCCAACAACCCCGCCCATCTGACCAATTAATATTGCTTCAAATAAGAATTGTTGCTTGATCATTCGCGCCTTGGCTCCGATAGCTTTTCTAATACCTATCTCCTTAGTCCTTTCAGTAACCGAAACAAGCATTATATTCATTAATCCAACCGTGGCCCCAAGTAGAGTTATCAATCCTATAATGGATGCAGCTAAACTCACTTTCCCCATACTTTCAATCAGAATATTTACCAGATTGTCACTTTGGGTAATGTTAAAATCACTCTCATCCCTGGCGGTGAGGCCCCTCACTACCCTGAAAACCCCCTCTGCTTCACTAACCATAACATCCACAAGTTTTGGATCATCAGGCAGGACATTTATCTTGAATGACATCCTGGGACGTGAAAAATATTGCCGTACATTGGTTACCGGTAAAACACACAACCTTTCATCTCCAAAAATACTTGAACCCTGGGATTCAAGTACTCCAATTATTTTATACTTACCGTTTCCTACTGAAATAACTTTATTTAATGGATTTTCAGAATCTTCAAAAAGATTATTAACAATTTCAGAGCCAACAATGGCAAAGTTTCTATTTGTCTCTATTTCCGAAGAAGAAAAATTCCTTCCTCTTGATAATTTCTTGCCTGATACCCTCAAATAATTCTCATCAGTCCCGAGAACCCAAATATTTGGGTTGGTTTTTTCCGATTTGTGTTTTACCGTAGCCATACCCGAAGCATCGATTGAAACTGAGACTACACCAGGAAAAATAAATTCATCCTTAAACCTTTTTGCTTCCTGATACGAAATGTGAGGATGATTTTTTTTTCTGTAACGCTTGTCACCTACCTGGATATTCATGCTCCTGCTCTCAATTGTAAAGGAATTTGCGCCAAGCATAGTGAATTGCTGTGTTATCGAATTCTTGATAGAATCAATAGCTGTAAGTATACCCACCAAAGCCATTATTCCAAATGCAATAATAAAAATAGTCAATATGGTTCGTACCTTGTTTGTTCTTACCGATTGAATTGATACCTTGAGGTTTTCTCTAAATAAACCAATTTTCATAATCATAAATTATCAAATCCTGTTAATAGGAGCTACTTCTATTATTCTTTACAGAGAATAAAAGTAAGAAAATTTAATCAATTAATTAATTCCGTTTACAGGAAACAAAAAATATATTAGTAGATTTACTTGTTTTTCATTTCATCCAATTAATTCATTATAAACCTAAATATCAATACGTTATGACCTTTGACATTGAAATGATCCGAACAGTTTATGCTGGTTACAAAAAAAATGTCGAATCTGCAAAAGAAATTCTTGGCAAACCAATGACCCTTGCTGAAAAAATTCTCTATTCCCATACCGATAAAATTTTTAAGAATAAAATATTCGAACGCGGAAATGATTACGTTGATTTTAAACCAGATAGAGTAGCTATGCAGGATGCCACTGCTCAAATGGCACTTTTGCAATTTATGCAGGCAGGTAAAGAAAAAACCGCGGTTCCTGCTACCGTCCATTGTGATCACCTTATCCTGGCAAAAACTGAGGCTGAAACTGATTTAAATAACGCTAATATTACCAATAAAGAAGTTTATGATTTTCTTGCATCCGTTTCCAATAAATATTCAATCGGTTTCTGGAAACCCGGTGCCGGGATTATTCACCAGGTAATTCTGGAAAATTATGCATTCCCCGGTGGGATGATGATTGGAACAGACTCCCATACTCCCAATGCCGGTGGTTTAGGAATGGTAGCTATTGGCGTTGGTGGCGCAGATGCCGTTGACGTTATGGCAGGTATGCCATGGGAATGTAAATTTCCAAAATTAATTGGGATAAAACTTACCGGGAAACTCAATGGCTGGACATCAGCAAAAGATGTGATACTTAAAGTTGCAGGGTTACTTACTGTTAAAGGTGGGACAGGGTGTATTGTGGAATATTTTGGTGAAGGTGCCAAAAGTATTTCAGCAACAGGGAAAGGTACTATTTGTAATATGGGAGCTGAAATCGGGGCAACAACCTCTTTATTCGGTTATGATAATAAAATGGAAGAATACCTGCGACAAACCGGCCGGGATGATGTTGCAGATGCTGCTAATAATTCAGCAGACCTGCTCACGGGGGATAAGGAAGTTTATGAAAATCCTGAAAAATATTTCGACCAGGTAGTCGAAATCAATCTGTCCAATCTGGAACCTCATATTAACGGTCCTTTCACACCAGACCGTGCATGGACACTGTCAGAATTCGCCGGCGCTGTTAAAAAGAATGACTTCCCTGAAAAACTGGATGTCGGATTGATCGGGTCATGTACTAATTCCTCCTATGAAGATATAACCAGGTCAGCCTCAGTTGCCCAACAAGCAATTGATAAAAAATTACAGGTTAAATCAGAATTTATTGTTACACCAGGCTCAGAATTGATACGGTTTACTATTAAACGGGACGGATTCATCGATATTTTCGAAAAAATAGGTGGTGTCGTTCTTGCCAATGCCTGTGGACCCTGTATTGGTCAATGGGAACGTCATGGTGCAGAAAAAGAAGAAAAAAATTCTATCATCACATCTTTTAACCGGAACTTTGCTAAAAGAAATGATGGAAATCCCAATACTTATGCCTTTGTTGCATCACCTGAGATTGTAACTGCCTTATCTATTGCCGGTAACCTTACATTTAATCCGCTTAAAGACACCCTGACCAATGAGGAAGGAAAGGAAGTAAAACTCAGTGAACCTGAAGGTCTGGAATTTCCGGTTGCGGGTTTTGAAGTTGAAGACAGAGGTTACCAGCACCCTGCTGAGGATGGAAGTGGATTTGTAATTAATGTTAATCCCGACTCCGAACGGCTTCAAATACTCACACCTTTCACTGAATGGGATGGAAATGATATGAAAGATCTCAATCTGCTTATTAAAGCAAAAGGGAAATGCACAACCGACCATATATCAATGGCAGGACCATGGTTGCGTTACCGCGGACACCTCGAAAATATCTCAAAGAATCTCCTTATCGGAGCAGTGAACTATTTTAACAATGAAACCAATCATATTAAAAATCAGCTCACAGTGGATTATGATGAGGTGCCGAAAGTCGCTAAAGCATATAAAAAAGCAGGTATAGGGACTGTTATTGTTGGTGATGAAAATTATGGTGAGGGTTCTTCCCGGGAACATGCAGCTATGGAACCACGGTTCTTGAATGTTAAAGTTGTCCTGGTAAGATCTTTTGCAAGGATCCATGAAACAAACCTTAAAAAGCAGGGTGTTCTCGCAATTACTTTCGATAATCCTGATGATTATGATAAAGTACAGGAAGATGACACTTTCCAAATTACAGGCCTTGCCGGATTTGCCCCCGGGAAACCACTTTCTGTGTTTCTTAATCATGCTGACGTAACAATAGACCAAATAAAAGCAAACCACTCGTATAACAAAAACCAGATTGAATGGTTTAAGGCAGGATCAGCCCTGAATCTTATCCGGAAACTGAACGCCTGAATGTTGCAGTGATGCTGTGATGCAGTGTAAAGAACGAAGAGTAAAGGGTATACAAAGAGTTCCATGCAAATGTATAACGTTTAACTTATTAAGAGCTTTGTTGAAGTGTTA
>JAUVHQ010000225.1 GCA_030593185.1 Bacteroidota bacterium | reverse complement strand
GTATAGCCTTTCCCTTCCCCTTCGCCTGTCTCATCAATTTTTCCTGTCCAGGGATAGGCATATTCCTGGTGCATGGAACAATATAATACCTTGTTGCTTTGGTAGAAAATTTTTTGTGTTCCATCGCCATGATGACCGTCAATATCGAGGATAAAAACCTTTTTTCCTTCATTTACGAGTTTTTGTGTTGCAATGGCGATGTTATTAAAAAGGCAAAACCCGGCTGCGATTTCATGTTTGGCATGATGACCGGGTGGACGAACAATAGCAAAATCATTATTTTCCGAAGCAAGAATCGTTAAACCCACAGCCAGGCATGCGGCTTCATAACTCTCCGGAGTAACCAAAACTTCTGCAAGAATAACGTTTTGCCAGCAAGCCTCTTTAACCTGTTTAAGGTATCTTTCGCTGTGAACCAATTGAACGTATTCTTCCCCGTCTCTTGCCGTGTTTTCGAACTGATCGATAAATTCACCGATGCGGTACGCTCCTTCAGCACTGCTTTCAACATTATGCTGTAAGAATTTTTTGTTAAAAAGTACATTCATTTTTCGGTTAAAATTTGTGCATACCCTTAAAGCAAAATAAGTATACGGATTTTGCGAACGAAGTGAAGCAATCTCTCCTGACTTTTCGTAAAGTTAATGATAGTCCATTTAATTGGTGTTCTGGTTATTATTGGGAGTTTGCGTCGTCGCTTCGCTCCTCGCAAAATCCTTTTTCAACCAATAAAATCCGGTTAAAATTCCGCCTCTTCTCCTCTTCCTACTTACCTACTCACCTTACTCACCTCTCTCCCTACTTCTTCACTCATCTCTCACTTCTTCTCTCTTCTCATTTTCTCATCTTCTCTCATCTTTCACCTTCCTCCTCCAGTTCCTTGCCAAGAAAATGCCTGAACCAGAACTGAACACTTTCCCTTGTAGAATGAACCCTTTTTGGCCCTCTCCAGCCATGACGTCCGCCTGGGTATAACATAAGATCAAAATCTTTACCCAGATCTTGCATCGTGGATATTAATTGAATAATATTCTGCATATGAACATTATCATCCATAGTGCCATGTGTTATAAGCACATGTCCTTTATAATTAGCAGCATGGGTCATTACCGAACCGTACTCATAACCTTCAGGATTTTGCTCTGGTGTGTCCATGAATCTTTCAGTATATACATTGTCATATAATCTCCATGATGTAACTGCCGAACTTGCAATACCATGAGTAAAGTAATCAGCTCCTGCAGTCATCGCCATTAAGGTCATGTAGCCACCATAACTGCCACCTGTAATGCCAATTCGTCCGGGATCAACAAAAGGTTTTTCCCTTAACCATTTTACTGCTTCAATATAATCATGTGTTTCCCACTTTCCGAGATTTCTGTGCATAAGTGCAACACCCTTTTTGCCATAATGTCCTGTACCACGGTGATCAACCGAAATTGTGATAATTCCATGCTGGGCATAATAATGATTGCTTAGCGAATACCCTGTCGAATTCCTGACCGATGGTGCATTCGGACCACCATATATTGAAAACCGTACAGGATATTTTTTTGTTTTATCAAAGTTGGGTGGGAGAGTCCATTTTGCAGGTAACTCCCAGCCATCTGATGTAGGGATAGTGAAAAGCTCAACTTTCCCCAGGTTGTATTCATCCATTATATCAGATTTCGAGTCACCAAGGATACGGATAGATTTCCCATTTGCAGAAAACAATTCCATTTTTGACGGATTATGAATGTTACTGTATGTATCAGTGAAATATTTTCCTTCCGGAGAAACATTTACCCTGTGGGTTCCCTGAATTGATGTAAGTTTTTTTAGTTTTTTTCCATTCAGTTTGATACTGAATAGATGGTTTTCGATTGATTCGCCTCCTGTCCCGGTAAAATATACAATTTTCTTCTTTTCAACCACTTTTGAAATACCGGTTACACGCCAGTCAAAATCGGTTACCTTGCTTATCAGTTCTCCTGACATATCATAGTAGTACACGTTTCTCCAGCCGTCAACATCACTTCTGAGCAGAAATCCGCTGCCATTTTCAAAAAAGTAGAGGTTTTTAAAAAACTCAACCCACGATTTTTGTTTTTCACTATATATTTTCGTTTTCTTTCCTGTTTCCGGATCAGACGAGAACAATGTAATCTCATCCTGGTCGCGTGGCATATACTGGTATATTAAATATTTAGAATCCCTGGTCCAGAAAGGCCATGCAACATACCTGTCAACTCCCTCATTTGTATCTATCCATACTGTTTTTGCTGTTTTTATATCTGCAATACCCAGTCGTACCTCCGGATTCGGATCACCCGGTTTTGGGTATGGTGTTACTTCTAATTTCCCATGAATACCATCTGCCCTGAACAAGGTAAACTCAGGAACAGGATTGTCATCAAACCTCAGGTAAGCCAGTTTCTTACTATCGGGCGACCACCAGAAAGCACGGTAACGCGAACTACGTCCAAGAATTTCCTCATAATAAACCCATGAAGCCCATCCGCTGTAAATGCGGTCAGTCCCATCATTTGTCAATTGTTTCTCTTCTCCGGTAGCAAGATCAACAACGAACAGATTATGGTCACGGGTAAAAGCTATCTTGCCGGCATCAGGTGAAAAAGTAACATTCTGTTCTTCTGATTCCGAATCAGTAAGTTGTCTGAATTCCTCTTCAGGTAAATTGTAATAATAGAGGTTACTATTCTTTCTAAAAATATAATGATTCAGGTCATCAGTGAAAATAAAATAATTCAGATAATCAGTTCGCGTTTCACTCCTTCGCAAAGTAAAACCTTCAGGTAGTTTTTTATTGAATTCTTCATAATCCAGGTAAACACTTTCCTCTCCGGTAAGTGCATTTACCTTCATTACTGTTTGCTTCGTGTCTTCAGTTCTCAATTCAAGATAATAGTTGTCATCAAGCCATCCTGTAATTCGTGGAAGCGGGCTGGTTAACCGGGGTTCACCGCGAGAAAATACCTGCTCATAGGTAAGATCTTTCTTTTGAGAAAATCCTTCATTAAAAAACAAAGTTCCTGACAGAACAAGGAACAATATTAGAATTAAGTTTTTGTATTTCATAATTTTGTTTAGGTTAATAAATAGTTAATGTTGAAGGTTTTATATTAAAAATTTTTGAGAATACAAGGTTAAATATATGTCTTTTGACTTTTAAAAATGTTCAATTTAACAAATTTCATACAGAATAAATTTCTTTGTTGAAAAAAAGTAATCTTTTCTTTAACCCTCATATTTTTATTATCTTTAATACTTAATTAATATAGGCTAAGGCTAAGGGCGCCTACGCTAAAGCTTCAGTGACAGCGTGCTGAAGCTAAGGCTAAGAGAGGTAAGAGGTTTAAGAAGTTCAGGGCATAAATAATGAAAGATGGCATACAAAGATTTTGCAGAGATGCCTGCCCCGTGAAATATTGTTTTGCAATTTCACAGAGCCTGTATGGCAAAAAGCATTGAAACATCACCCAAGAAATAGAAATGGAATATATAAATGAAAAAAATATGTATAAATGAAGGAGGCTAAAAAGTTAATATATGCCATTAGAAACCTTAGCCTTTAATACTTTAAAATTTTGAACTTAGTCATGCTGCATGCGTGACGATTTCATGAACGAAATGAGTAAATTACGATACAAATATAATTGGTTACCTGACTCTGTTGTAGATCTTTTTATCGAGGTTGGGGAACTTACCAGGTTTACCGGGAGGTTTTTCAAAGAGCTTTTCCGCCCCCCGTTTGAATTCAATGAGTTTCTGTACCAATCATATATAGTGGGAGCCAAATCTTTGGGACTCATTGGTTTAACAGGATTTATTTTAGGCCTGGTAATGACATTGCAATCACGTCCGGTATTAATGGAATTTGGCGCTGAAGCATGGTTGCCCGGAATGGTTTCTGTTTCGATAGTCACTGAAATAGGACCTGTTATTACAGCACTCTTATGTGCCGGTAAAATAGCTTCACAGTTTGGTGCTGTTCTTGGATCTATGAGGGTTACCGAGCAGATTGATGCTATGGAAGTTTCGGGTGTTAACCCTATAAATTACCTGGTTGTTACACGCGTGATGGCAACAACATTTATGGTACCATTGCTTGTACTTTATGCTGATGCAATAGCACTTGCAGGAAGCTTTATGGCAGTTAATATTCATGGTAATATATCTGCCACACTTTTCATTTTTGATGTATTTGATATCCTGCACTTTTCCGATTTGTTCCCTGCTGTAGTAAAAACTGTTTTCTTTGGGTTTATGATCGGGATCATAGGCTGTTATAAGGGGTATTATGCCAGTTATGGAACTGAAGGTGTGGGTAAAGCAGCCAATACCGCTGTTGTAAGTGCCTCGCTGGCTGTTTTTCTGATCGACCTTATAGCTGTGCAGGT
>JAUVHQ010000332.1 GCA_030593185.1 Bacteroidota bacterium | reverse complement strand
TAACAAATCAATTACTGAGGATAAAATCAAAATTAGCAGAATAACTACAATTAGTATCATGTCAACGACTTTTTGCTCACAGCTCACCTCTCATCTCTCACCTCTTCTTTCTCTCCTTACCTACTTACCTCTCTTACTTCTCCATTCTATATTCAAAATTTTACATTCTACATTCTTTTAAAGAGTTACGAGTTTCGGGTTACGGGTTACGAGTTCATGCCTCTTCGCCCTTTACTCTTCTTTCTTTACTTTTGCCCACAGCTCCTTCCCTGGTGAAATATTTTAGTACCTCAAATTTTACACTGTGAAACCCCAGCATAGCTGGGAGCAACGAAGTTGCTGTTTCACAGGGTGAACCCCAATACAGTCATTCTTCCTTACTCACCTACTCACCTTACTTCTTCACTTTTGCCTTTTGCCTTGACATTACATGACAATAGTCATAATGAATTAATTAGAAAAACAGGCAATTTTAATTACCTTTGCTGTTTAGAAACAATTTTTGCATAAAATACTGATATACAATGGAATTACTTAAAGCCATAAAGGAAAAAGCAAAAAAAAATAATAAAAGGATTGTATTACCAGAAGGTACAGAAGAAAGAACACTGAAAGCTGCAGATATTCTTATTACAGAAAAAATTGCCAACATAATTCTTCTTGGGAAAAGGGAAGATATTGAAAGTTCCGCTGGGAAATTAGGGTTAAAGAATATTAAGAATGCGACAATTATTGATCCCGTAAGCCATCCCGGGAAACTTGAGTATGTCGATTTAATGGTTGAGTTGAGAAAGCATAAAGGTCTTACACGTGATGAAGCATTAAAGTTAATTGAAGATCCACTCTATCTTGCTACACTAATGATCAAGAATGGAGATGCTGACGGTGAGGTTGCCGGCGCAAGAAATGCCACTACTGATGTGTTAAGACCTGCTTTTCAATTCGTAAAAACCATGCCCGGCATAAGTGTAGTATCCGGCGCTTTTATAATGATCTTTAAAGATAAAACCTTTGGTGAAAATGGAATACTTATTTTTGCTGATTGTGCGGTCCATCCCGACCCTTCAGATAAAGAACTTGCTGAAATTGCTGTTGCCACTGCAAATACTACCAGGGCAATAGCTGGCTTCGAACCAAGAGTTGCCATGCTTAGCTTTTCTACTAAGGGTAGTGCAAAACATGAAATGGTTGATAAAGTTGTTGAAGCTACTCGTATTGCACGTACTATGGATCCTTCGTTAAAAATAGATGGTGAAATGCAGGCAGATACTGCAATTATAGAATCAATTGCTAAAAAGAAGGCTCCGGATAGTGAAATTGCCGGGAAAGCCAATGTACTTATTTTTCCGACCCTTGAAGTAGGAAATATCGTTTATAAACTTGTGCAGCGCCTTGCGCATGCTGAAGCAATCGGTCCGGTATTGCAAGGAATGGCTGCACCAATTAACGATCTCTCAAGGGGATGTTCAGTTAGTGATATTGTAAACTTAGTCGCTATCACAGCCAACCAGGCAGCTGCCATAAAAAAATAGAATAATATGAACCGAACATGACAAAAACAAAACCATTTTGACACATACAGTGATGATTAGTTTTTTGTCATGTGAGCTACATGTGACCGTTGAAAATTAAATTATAAACACATGAAAACAGAAGTACTTGAAGATTATGCTTTGGAAAAAAAGGCAAAGAAAAAAGGAGTGCTTAAAAAAGTTGGAATAATTGGTGCCGGTACTATGGGGCAGGATATTTCAGTGATTATTAGTAAGCAGGGAATAGATGTGATATTTATTGACATTACCGAGGAAAGAATTGATGAAATTTATAGTGAAATATCCCTCCGTCTTGATGAAATAATTAATAAATGGGGGATGACAAAAAGTGAGAAGCGGGCAATTATTTCACGGATAAGCGGATCAGTTGATTATAACGATATCAGTGACTGTGATTTGATAATCGAATCTATAAATACTAAAAAAGCCGGATCAAGCAGGGAGCAGAGGCAAAATGTATTCAGGAAAATTGAATCGGTGGTATCAAGAGATGCTGTTATAGCATCCAATACATCCACAATGATGATCTCTGACCTGGCTCAGGTGCTGGAATATCCTGATAGGGCTGTAGGTTTGCATTTTATTACTCCGGCAATAACTGTTAAAATTGTTGAAGTGGTTAAAGGAGTGAAGACAAGCGATAAAGCATATGAATTTGTGGTTAAGTTTGCTAAACTGATCGGGAAGATGCCGATTATTGTACATGAATCTCCCGGTAACATTAGTACACGTCTCATTGCAACAATCATCAACGAAGCATGTGAAACCCTGATGGAAGGCATTGCTTCTACCACCTGTATAGATACAACCATGAAAAATGGATATGGTATGCAGTTTGGCCCTTTTGAAATGGCTGACCGGATTGGTCTGGATAAAATGGTTAAATGGATGGAAAACCTCTATGAAGAGTTTGGAGATCAGAAATTTAAACCCAGTCCGATTCTGAAACGTCTGGTCAGATCTGGTTTTTATGGAAAAACTTCAGGTTTCGGATTTTACCATTATGAGAATGGACTTGCCACTTCTGAAACCATAACTTACCCCGAGATTAAATAAAGAACTGAATATAAATCAGAATCAGTAAATGAACTAAGTATGAAACTTCCATGTATTATTAATGCACAAACAAAAATGATTAAATAACGGTTGCGCAACAGTATACGGATTTTTTTACATGGAAGTTCACGAGCGGGTTTGCGCCATGGGTTTTTGTGGGAGCGAGTAACAAATACCACAGAACTTGTAAAAAG
>JAUVHQ010000096.1 GCA_030593185.1 Bacteroidota bacterium | reverse complement strand
ACAGTTCCATCTTACTGGACAAGTTATGATCCCGATAATAGTGATATATCAGGGCAAGGATACGCTACATACAGACTAAGAATTCTACTGCCCCCCAACTTCAGGGAAGAAATCATGTTTGATATTCCTGTATTTGATGCTGCTTTTGATCTGTACCTGGATTATTATTATGCCGGGGGCAATGGAACACCCGGCATTTCAAAACAGGACAGTAAAGCAGGTTATTCCCCTTTTATGGTAAACTATACTCCGGTGAATGATACCTTACAGATCACTGTTTTAGTATCCAATTACCAGCACAGGCGGGGAGGATTCTGGAAAGCAATGAGAATAGGGCATCCGGAAAAACTAATACGATTCGAGAACCACTATGAATTGATCAGTATAATATCCCTGGGTGTTTTGCTTTCTTTCTCCCTGTTTTTTTTCTTCTTTTTCATATTCCTCAGAGAAGATAAAACTCTCTTATTTTTCTCAATAGCGCTGGCCGGTATTTTATTACGGCTTATGTGTACAGATACTTACTCTATATTACTTCTTACCGATATCTCATGGGAATGGATGATCCGGTTTGAATATTCAGGAAGCTTTATTGCACTTCTGTTTGGTATGTGGTATTTATACTCATTATACCCGGCAAAAATATTGTATCAGCTTACCCGCCTGAATATTTTAATTTGCGTTATTTTATTACTGGTCATTCTTTTTTTCAGGGTTGAAATATTTTCGTACTCAATGCTTTATTTCCAGCCTGCTGCAATGGCGTTTTTACTGTATTACTTTTATGCAAGCGGAAGGAATTCAATAAGGGGAAATAAAACTGATATAATCTACTTTTCAGGACTTGTTATCCTGCTGGTTGCATTGGTAAATGACATACTTCTTGCTAACTCAGAAACTGCCATATTTTATAAATATATTAGCCATTTCGCTGTGCAGGTATTTGTTTTTCTCCAGTCAATAATGTTTATACGTAAATTGATACTTGCTTATAAGGAAAAAGAAAGACTAACTGGTGAAATAAAATATATTAATATAAATCTCGAGAAGTTAGTAGAAGAAAGAACAGGTGAAGTTAAAACCAGAAACAAAGAAATCAGCAAGCAGAATATAAAAATTGCCAGTCAGAATAAAAAGTTGAAGGAAGCATTGGATTTTAAGAACAGGGCATTCTCAATTATTGCTCACGATTTAAGAAGTCCTATTGCAAATCTTATTCAAATAACTGAATTACTTAAAGAAGATTCATTTAAATCAGAAGATAAAGAATTCCGGATATCTGCTAATGAATTGGCGAAATCTGCGGGAGAGCTGATTGATAATTTGTTGTACTGGGGAGGAAGCCAGGGAGACCAGATTCGTAATAATCCTGATTCCTGCGATATTTCCGGTATCGTATCCGAAGTTTTTAATATCTTTAATGAAATGGCAAGGCAAAAATCTATTAACCTGAAATATATATCGAAAGGAGAGAAATATTCTTTTTGTGACAGAGAACTTATTATGATCGTTATCCGTAACCTTGTATCCAATGCTTTAAAATTCACATATAAAGATGGAATGGTTAGTGTTACAACCTCCCCTCATCCTGATAAGAAAAACATGATCCTTATCTTAGTTAAAGATACAGGTATTGGAATTCCTGAAGATAAAATCAAAAATCTTTTCGGCAGTGATAAACTGGAATCAATGATGGGTACTGCCAGTGAAAAAGGAACCGGATTAGGTTTACGACTTTGTAAGGAACTGGTACATCTAAACAAAGGTACTATTACGGTAAAAAGCAGCCTGGAAATCGGAACTACCTTTTCCATCTCTCTCCCGGGTATTTCAACCGTGTCCTGACTGAATATGTAATCACAATTCGCAATTTTTTATATCTTTATCGTAATAAAAGCAAATTAGTCATTCTGTACTACCGGAAAACGGTTATAATTAATTAATAAAGGAATAAACCGGATTTGTATTCTATAAAAAAAATAAAATATAAAGCTAACCGGAAGGTGATCTTCCTGTTCCTCTTTACCACACTTTTTTTCAATAAAACTGTGGCACAACAAGATCAGGATTTCAAACAGATTTTTAGAGAAGCTGAATCTGTCCTGCTTTATAGCAACGCCTATGATATTGCCTTACCAATGTATCTTATGCTGGAGCAAATAGACCCCGGCAATTCGAATATCCAGTACAAGATAGGAGTTTGTTATCTCAATATCCCGGGCAGAAAAATTTCATCTATTCCCTATCTTGAAAAATCTGTACAAAATATAACAAATAAATACTCCTACAGCTACAAAGAAAGAAATGCTCCTAAGGATGCATTGTTTTATCTGGGAAATGCATATCATATTGCATTCAGACTTGATGATGCAATTCAGTACTATAACAAGTTCAGAGATGCACTGGATAAGTCCGAATTTTATGAATTGGATTTTATCAACCAGGAGATCAATAGTTGTAAAAGCGCAAAAAAACTTATGAATACTCCTGTTTTATTTAAAATTGAAAATCTTGGGGATAATATAAACCGTTTTCAGATAAATGCGAACCCCGCTGTATCAGGAAATCGTAAAGTGCTTGCCTATACCGCAAAGCTCGGCTCAAACTACCGGATCCTGTGCTCCGTAAAAGAAAATGGACAATGGTCAGATCCAATAGATATTACCGGTGAGATTGAAGCCGGAGAAGACTGCCAGACTTCTTCCCTCTCTTTCGACGGAACAACTCTGTTCCTGTTCAAGGAAAACGGTGGTATGGCTGACTTATTTTCAAGTCATTTCAGAGACGGCAAATGGAGCAAAATTGAAAGCCTTGGTAGAATTATTAATACAAAATACTGGGAATCTAACTGCTCTCTTTCAAAAGACGGAAAAACACTTTATTTTTCCAGTAACCGGCAAGACGGTTATGGCGGATTGGATATATACCAATCGAAATTAATGTCTGATGGTAAATGGGGCGAACCAAAAAACCTGGGGAATAAAATAAACACCCCTCTGCTTGAAGACAATCCATTCATTACCGGGGACGATAAAAAGCTTTTCTTTAGTTCACAGGGACACTATAATATGGGTGGGTTTGACCTCTTTTATTCTGAGAAAGCTGCCGGCAATCGCTGGACAACACCGGTAAATATCGGTTATCCAATTAACTCAACTGATAATGATATGTTTTTGGTGCCGGTTGGAAAAGGAGATACTGTTTATTTATCTCGGTTTACAGGAGAAGGATGGATGGCAGGCAAAAATATTTACAGGATGACATTTACGGAGGAAATCAAACTGACTGAAGTTACTGTAAACGGAACTATTGAACTTGAAGATGGCAGGCAGGAACTTGATTCTTCCTTCCTTGTTGTAGTTAAAGATTCTCTTAATCATAAAACAATTAAAACACTCATGCCCGGTCATCAAACCCGGGGATTCAATGTTAAGCTACCTTCGGGATCGTACGAATTCCTGATATCGGGCAATAATTATCAAAGCAAACAAGAGAGGATTACCATTCCGGACGAGATCAGGCAAGAAAGTATCTCATTTGTAACCCGCCTTGATCTTGAAGCAGTTGCTTCGGGGGAGGTATTTACAAGTCGTCCAATCCTGTTCGATTTCGACAAATATACCCTCACCAATACAACTATAACCGAACTGGAAAGACTGGCATCTATAATGAAGCAATATCCCTCTGTTGAATTTGAGATAATAGGAAGTACAGATGCAATAGGCAGTAGTAATTACAACCTGGTTCTTTCCAGAAAAAGAGCCGTCTCCGTTGTAGATTACCTTCATTCACGTGGAATATCAAAGTCCAGGTTTAAAACCAGTGGAGTTGGCGAAATTAAAGCAGTTGCATTGAGCAAAAAACCTGACGGTACCGACTTACCGGAAGGCAGGAAATATAATCGCAGGGTTGATATCAGATTACTTAGTTCAGATCCAAATCTTGTATATAAAGCTGAGATTTATGTGCCCGACCATCTTAAATTTAACAAAGAACTCAAACACTCAATTATTGTTATCAAGGTCAGAAAAAAGTTGCCGGATGATTATTTCTCCAGGTATAATATTGAAGAATTGAATTATATCCAAACCGATACAACAGATGGTGAGTATTATTATATATTGGGTAGTTTCATACAAAAAACCAGGGCAATAGAAGTATTAGGGAAACTTTACGCTGCCGGATTTTCAGAAGCAAGAATTGTTGCTGATCTGGAATTGTCTGAAATACTGGGTTTGGAAAGCTGGAAAAGCAATTTCTTAGGAAGAATGGTTAAGATTGATGGAATACCAATTTATACGATCCAAATATATGCACTTTTAAAACCTCCACATCTTAAGGCATTCAAAGGAGTTACAGATGTAAGGGTATTCCATGGGAAAGATGAATTTTACCGTTATACTGTTGGAGAATATGAAGGTTTTACTGCAGCTAAAAATGCTTTAAAAACAATTGTGGCAAAAGGCTATGAGGATGCTTTTATCCGTCCCCTCTCTGATCTTCAATAGAAGTTGAAAGTTTGTAAAGTTGAAAGTTTGTAAAGTTCAACGCTTACTTTTAACTTTCTACTTACTACTTTCTACTTACTTCTTACTTCTTCCATCTTCCATAAACTATTTATATATTTATCCCCCGATTAATTTCTGCATTCATGTACAAATTGATAATCAGGTTTAAACCTTTTTTCAAAGTGTTTTTCTGGATCTGGCTGATCTTTATTCTGGTAATGTCCTCTACCCCAAAATTACCTGATCTGAAGTTAAATATTGACGAATCGATTATAAGGATAGATTATGCCATCCATTTTATTGAATATTTCCTGTTAGTTAGTTTTTTTCTAATCTGGAGAATTAAAAATAATCTGAATCCCACAATCATAATAATACTGCTATCTCTTCTATTAGGAATGGCAACAGGATTTGCAGACGAATTTCATCAGAAGATTATCATCGGCAGAACGTACAATCCCAAAGATATGTTATACAATTTCCTGGGTGTTATAGCAGGGGTAATTACTATTACTTTGTATCTGAAAATAATCAGTCACAAGTTATACAGCAGATAATAAATGGGGTTTCTTAATAAAATTATTTCAGGTGGTCAGACAGGTGCCGACCGGGCAGCTCTCGATGTTGCAATTAACCATGGAATTCTCCACGGTGGCTGGTGCCCGAAAGGAAGAAAAGCAGAAGATGGACGAATACCTGACAGGTATCCACTCCGTGAAACAGATACCGGTAACTATCGGGAAAGAACCCGAAAAAACATTCTGGATTCTGATGGAACTCTGATCCTATGCCCTGAGGATGAGATGGATGCCGGAACACAACTCACATATCAGCTTTGTAAAGAGATTAAAAAGCCGGTATATATTGCTGACCCTGCAGATGAAACTCAAATACCACGTGTGATAAAATGGTTAATCAGGAATAATATTCACGTTGTAAATATTGCCGGACCAAGAGAGAGTAACCTGAAAGGAATTTATGAAGCATCAGGACTGTTTCTGGATAAGCTTTTGAATATTTTCTGATTAAATGTTGAGGGGTATATTGTGTTGTAGTGTTGCAGTGTATAGAGCAAAGAGCAGAGAGCAAAAGAGGAAAGAAGAGTGAAGATAAAGAAATGTCTAAACCGATTGTGTATGATGATAAAGGATTTTGCAAGGAGCGTAACGACGCGGCAATCTGTTTAATAAAATCTGGATGCCAAATAAAAGGACAGTTATGAGCTTTACGAAAAGTAATGAAAGATTGCTTCACTTCGTTCGCAAAATCTGTACATTTACTATGCTTAAAGGTAATATACAACTACACCAGCGGAATTAGTGAATACGGAAGCCGGTGAAAGACCCGGTTCCACTACTGGTTGCCAGACCTGTATTAAGTACTATCCAAACTTGGTCTCCCGTATTAAGTTGTATTAGGAATGAATGAGTAATAATATCATCTGTCCCAGATCTATTACTAAGGGTTTCGAATAAAATACTGTTCATAAATGTTTTCAATATTTGAGAACTGCCAGTCGCCTTATAATTTAAAGTAAAACAGTATACTCCTGATGATGGTGCGGTAAAATGTCCATTCGTGTTGTTATAACCACTGCCATAATTATAATCCACGTCTTCAAAAACAAGTGTAGTATCAGTTACCTGGGACAATGGTGAAGTCGTAGAGTTCTTCATAAATCTAAACCCAATCAATGGAATATTCTCAAGGTTACTCAAATCAATAATTTTAGTTCCTCCAGCATCTGTTATTTCTAAATTAGCACCATCCAAATTAACGCCGGTAATTAGTTCGTTTGTTGCGCTGGTATCATTATAATTAAGTGCAACAGTATTTCCTTTTTCAATAGTTAACAAGTTGTCAGACAGACTAAGATCCTGAATTTCATTAGCCGGATCTGCATCTGCATCATCAACATTATCCTGCGGAAGTTTTACATATCCCCCGTTCGAAAGATAGATGGTGTCGTTTGAAATGGACAATACCTGTAACTCATTTGTTGCACTTGTATCATTATAATTCAACGATACTGAATTCCCGTTTTCAATGGTGAGCAAATTGCCAATAAGGTCAAGATCCTGCTGGTCAGTATTATCCAGGTATGGAGAAAGATCGATCCTGGTTGAATCGCTGTTTCTGGTAATGTACAAGACATTTCCTTCAATATGCAAATCCTGTATCTCGTTCAACGGATTGGCATCATCATCTTTAACACTATCAGGTAATGTAACAAAATTCCCCTGTGACAATGATAACTGGTATCCCTGGATCGACAAATACTGGATCTCATTTACCGGGCTTGCATCAATATCAACAGAATTGATCAGTGTACTATCCGAAAGTGTTTTGATCTGCAACTGATTCCCTGAAAGATTCAGTATCTGGAGTTCATTATCCGGATCAGCATCTGCATCATTGATAAGTCCGGACAGATCAACAGGGTTATCATCGTTTTCAAGAGAGAGGATGTGGCTTTGGGGATCATAAGAGAGTACCTGGTCGTCTGATGCAGGATCACCGGCAGGACCGGGTGGACCTTGTGGTCCCGGTTCAAGCGATTTTTGAGCATAGAGGGCATATGGAACAGACAAAAATTGCATTGTCCCCATCGTCAGGTATTCACTGTCAAATTTGATTTCTACTTTCAGGAAATGCAAATCATCTCTCCAGGGAATATCCTCAAAACTGGTAACGGTTCCGTTTGAGCAGATCCCTTGTCCAATAATAATATTAAAAAGTCCGAACTGGCTGGTTGTTACTTCAGAATGAACCTCTTCCCACTCTACTTCACCGGCCGGACTGCCTGAAATTATAGACAGGCGTACATCTATATTCCGGTTTATTAATTCA
>JAUVHQ010000375.1 GCA_030593185.1 Bacteroidota bacterium | reverse complement strand
TACAATCAGGGGTTGCGAAATTGTTTGTCCGCTTCCGATGGAGAGAGGATGGTTTCTGTATGCATTAGCCAGTTGATGCCCTGGAACAAAATTGTGACGTGGCACCTCTTTCATTGCATCAAGCACTTTCTTATCCGTTACAGGATCATACGGAGATTGTGCGATATCCTTTAAAACCATTTCTTCCCGTTCATCTTTTCTCTCAATAAACCGGGGGCGGTACCATTCTATAGTGTCCTGCTGGTTTCCCATAACCTGCTGGGTTTTAAGTGATCTGTTTTCAGGATTTGCCTCATGTTTTTTTCGTGGTGAAATGCATAATGTTAACAACCCCTGACTCAGGATCAGGAACAATATCAGTATAATTTTTATTAAATGTCCCATTATTGATGTATTGGAATTTAAATTCGTTGATTAATAAATATCAGCCTTTGTATTACTTTACGAAACTATGTTCTTATTTCCATGTTTAATAACCGAAATTTACAGGAAAATTTCACCAATAAAGTTACTTCATTTTATTCCTTTTATCAAATTGAATGTGAAGAAAACAGGAAGAAGGAAGAATGAATCGCAGAGACGCGGAGACGCAGAGGCGCAAAGAAGAGGGAAAAGGCGAAGAAAGAAGATAAGAATTTGAGGTTTGAAAAGGTTTGAGGTTGTTGTAGAGACAAGGCATGCCTTGTCTCTACAACAACATCTTCAAATTTACAAGCAGGTAGAGATATTTTCCATCAGGACCTTTCTGTTTAAAGGTTTGGTCATATACATATTAAAACCCTTCTCAAGAGCATTTTTCTTTCGGAACATTTCTGTAAAAGCTGTAAGAGCAATAACAGGAAGTTTGTTATTTCCCATTTCACGTATCTTTTCTGTTGCTTCGAATCCATCCATGATGGGCATTTTAAGGTCCATAAGGCAAATATCTATTTCAGGGTTTTCATCCACCATTTCAATTGCCTGTTTTCCATTCCAGGCATGTAGCAGGTTTACCCCGGTTTTTTTCAGGATGGCTTCAAGGAGAAGAAAATTAGAATTTTCATCCTCAACTATGAGTATTGTAACTCCTTCAAAGCTGCTTTTCGAAGGATCTGTTTTTTCTTTACTTCCGGGATTCTTGGTGTGATAAGATATATTCATACCCTTATCTCCAAAGAAACTGTTGGTGTTTGATACATTAATTGAATTCATAGTTTTAAGGTTTAGTTTTTGTCGGTAGTATTTTTAGTTTAATTTTGGTGGCAAACCATTTAGTGCCGGAGAAATATATTCTTTAACAGTGATATGTATTTAATTCAATTTTGTTACTTATCAGGTGCTTAGTGGTTGACTAAAGTAAAAAAAAAATCTGAGAAATCCTATTAAACTTTAAACTTTTTAAACTGAATTTATGTATACAATCGGATATGATATAGGCAGTTCATCGATAAAAGTCGCACTATTTGATACTTCGAATGGTTCTTGTATTGCATCTGCATATTCTCCTGATGAGGAAATGACTATTTCTACTCCGCAATCAGGATGGGCTGAACAGGACCCGGAAATGTGGTGGAAGCATCTGAAGAATGCTACAAAAAAAATGTTTTCCGGAACACACATTGATAAAAAAAATATAAAAGCAATTGGTATTTCTTACCAGATGCATGGTCTGGTTGCTGTTGATAAGGAACTTAATGTTCTGCGTCCTGCAATAATCTGGTGCGATAGCCGGGCTGTTGAAACCGGGAACAGGATTTTTGAAGAACTGGGTGCTGAAGAATGTTTGTTTTACCTGCTTAATTCCCCGGGTAATTTTACAGCGTCAAAACTAAAATGGGTTAAGGATAACGAACCTGCGTTATTTAGAAAAATTCATAAAATCATGCTTCCTGGCGATTATATCGCTATGCGAATGACCGGGAATGTACAAACTACTATACCCGGATTGTCAGAAGGGATTTTCTGGGATTACAATAAAAATGAAGTGTCGGGTATGTTATTGAATTATCTCGGGATCCCGAATGATATGTTCCCTGAAATAATTCCGACTTTCTCAGATCAGGGTGCTTTAATAAAGTCTGTTTCAGATGAACTCGATTTGCCACCTGGACTGAAAGTGTCATACAGGGCAGGTGATCAGCCTAATAATGCTTTTTCATTAAATGTTCT
>JAUVHQ010000117.1 GCA_030593185.1 Bacteroidota bacterium | reverse complement strand
ACACAGTCACTGGTTAATGCTTTTGATAATGATCCTAATTCGAGACGGTATCAGGATGTGGGACTTGATGGACTCAGGAATGAGGATGAATCCGATTTTTTTATTGATTACCTTGATTCGTTGCAAACAATAGTTAGTCCTGAAGTATTTACTGAATTTCTTGATGATCCTTCAAGCGATGATTTTCATTATTTCAGGGGAAGTGATTATGATGGTTTAAGACTGGGTATTCTTGAACGGTATAAAAACTATAACGGACTTGAAGGAAATTCTCCAACCTCAGAACAGTCGACTGAATCATATCCAACAACCGGCTCCACATTACCTAATGTTGAAGATATTAACCGTGACAATACTCTCAGTGAATCTGAGAGTTACTATCAATATCATGTTAGCCTCAGACCACAGGATCTTGAGATTGGGAAAAACCATATTATTGATGTCAGGCATGCTACAATTACTTTTGCCAATGGTGAGAAATCTGAAGTGGACTGGTATCAATTCAGAATACCATTAAATGATTATCAAAATGTAATGGGAAATATTCAGGGTTTCAAATCGATAAGGTTCCTGAGAATGTATCTCCGGGGCTTTCAGGAAAAGATTAACCTGCGATTTGCTAAACTTGATCTTGTCAGAGGCGAATGGAGAAAATATAATTTATCTCTTCTTGGTGGTGGAGAGAGAATTACAATACCTGAACCGGTAGAGGCAAGGTTTGAAATTTCATCTGTAAACATTGAAGAGAATGCTCATAAAAAACCTGTTAATTATATATTACCACCGGGGATAAGCAGGGTAATTGATCCTACTAATCCGCAACTCAGGCAATTAAATGAGCAATCAATTGTGCTAAAGGTCCATAATCTTGAAGATGGAGATGCAAAAGCAGCTTTTAAGAATGTGAGTCTTGATATCAGGCAGTATCGGCGAATTCAGATGTTTGTGCATGGAGAATCTCTTATTGATGATCCTTTATACGATGATGAACTGACTGTATTTATGAGACTTGGTTCTGATTATAAAAACAATTTTTATGAATATGAAGTATCATTGAAACTTACACCACCGGCTAGTGGAAGATATAATAACGATTTGGAATCTGACAGGCAGATTGTCTGGCCCGATGAAAATATGTTTGATATCCCTCTTGAAATATTCCAGGAAGCAAAGCAGGCAAGAAACAGGGAGTTGAGACGTGAGGGTTCCAATCTTAACATCTCTGATGTGTTTGAATATTACCATGGTAACAACAGGGTGAAAGTGTCAGGGAATCCAAATATGAGTAATATCAGGACTATCATGATTGGGGTGAGGAATCCAAAACGTAGCAGAGACCTTCAATATGATGATGGACAACCTAAATCGGGAGAGGTGTGGTTGAACGAATTACGTTTAACAGATTTTAATGAAGAAGGGGGATGGGCAGCTAATGCCCGGCTGCAAGCCAGACTTGCTGATTTTGGAACGATTGATTTGGCAGGATCAACAAGCAAACCCGGTTGGGGTAGTATTGAAAAGAAAGTGAATGAACGGAGTAAAGAAGAAGAACTCAGGTATGATATATCATCGAATCTTGAGTTAGGCAAATTCTTCCCTAAAAAAGCTAATATCAGGATACCACTCTATATTGGATATTCTGAAGGAATGATAAATCCACAATATAACCCGCTCGATCCGGATATACCGTTACAAAACGCCATTGATAATGCTGAAACCCAAAGAGAAAGAGATTCGATTATTAATATCTCTCAGGATTATACCCGGCGAAAAAGCATTAATCTTACCAATGTAAGTATAGGTGGGGCTGGAGGGAAACCCCATTTGTGGAATATTTCCAACTGGTCGGTTAATTATTCATTCAACGAGTATTATTCCAGTAATATTAATACTGAAATTGACCTGGAACGTAATTATCGTGGCGGGATAAGTTATGTATATAATAAACCCCAAAAAAATATTGCACCTTTCAAAAAAGTTAAGTTTCTAAGATCTCCGGCATTCAGACTAATCAAAGATTTTAATTTTAATCTTTTCCCTAATCATATAGCCTTCAGAACTGACCTGTACCGGCATTATGACGAGGTGAAAACAAGAAATATTAATAATCCTTTGCTTAAGATTAAACCCACATTCAGAAAGGATTTTGAATGGAATCGTTTTTATGATGTTAAATATGATATAACGAAATCTCTTAAAGTAGACTTTTCAGCTAATACCATAGCGAGAATTGATGAACCTGAAGGGGGAGTGGATAGAGACAGATACAAAGATCATTACGAAACCTGGAAAGATTCAGTACTTACCAACCTGAAGGATTTTGGAAGAACAACACAGTATCATCATGTTATCAATGCAAGTTACCGGATCCCGATAAACAAGTTGCCTTTTTTAAGCTGGGTGTCAGCAACTGCAAGGTATAGTGCAAATTATAATTGGGATGTTGGGCCGGTATTTCAGGATTCATTAAATATTGAACTGGGTAATACAATTCGTAATTCTAATACTACTCAGCTTAATGGTCAGTTAAATATGCTTAACCTGTATAACAAGGCAGGATTCCTTAAAAAAATTAACCGGAAGTACAGCGGCAGGAGCCGAACCAGAAAAGAAGTTGAGTATAAGACTGTTACATACAGGAGAGAACGTGTAAAATTAAAAGCTGATGAACCCAGATCAATTTATCACAAGCTAATGACTGAAGATGTAGATGTAAAAGCTTATGATAACGCTAACCAGGAAATTACAGGCAAAGTAGTGGTAGAAAATAACCGGAAAATAACATTTACGGCAAGTGACAATTATGATAATGTGAGGTTTGTAATTGAAGGTAAAGTTGAGAAAACTGAAAATCCTGTTGTGATTATTGCAGAAAATTTAACAAGGTTTTTAATGGGAGTGAGAAATATATCAATTTCATATTCAGGGAATCAGGGCACATTATTGCCCGGATTCATGCCACATGCAGAATACGTGGGGATGAACCAATATAACGGTCAGCTGGCACCAGGCTGGCTGTTTATTATGGGATACCAGGATCGGGATTTTGCAGAAAAAGCGGTCAGGAATGGTTGGCTAACAACTGACACCTTGCTGAATACTCCATTTGTGCTAACCCATACCGATAATTTGAATATCCGTAGTACAATTGAACCAATTAACGGACTTCGGATAGACCTGACAGCAAACAGAAGGTTTTCCCGGAATGAGAATGCCTATTATATTGCAAACAGATATGGAAATTTTCCTGATAGTACAAGAAATATTATGACTTCCGGGAACTTTAGTATGTCAACATTAATATGGGGTACTGCATTTGAAAAAATAAAAAGTAGTAACCAGTATAAATCAGAAAATTTTAACCGGTTTAAGGAATATACAAAGGTAATCTCAAGACGGTTGGCAGACAAGAGAGAAAATATTGATAATAGCTATATTCCCGGTGATGGTGAATATAAAGATGGCTATGAGATTACATCACAGGAGGTGTTAATACCTGCTTTTCTTGCTGCCTACTCCGGACGGGATCCCGAAAAAATATCTCTTACTCCATTTCCTTCTATATGGGGAATAATGCCAAACTGGAGAATAACATATGATGGTTTATCAAAACTTGGTTTTGTGCAAAAATATCTTCGTTCCATAACCATTAACCATGCTTACCGTTCTTCATTTAATATTGGCACCTACAGTACTAACCTGTTATATCTTGCAGGTGATGACGGATTGAACCATATAAGAGATGTACAGAATAATTTCATAGCCAGCCATGAAGTGGCAACAGCTACAATAAATGAACAGTTTAGCCCATTGATTAATGTAGATTTTAATTTCAGAAATAGCTTTACTACACGTCTGGAGCTAAAGAAAACCAGAACACTGGCTCTAAGTTTATCAAACAATCAGATTACCGAAGTTAAAAGTGATGAATTTACCGTAGGGCTGGGATATCGTTTTGATGAAGTTCAACTTATTATCCGGCTTGGTGGTAGTGAAAGAGAATTAAAAAGTGATTTGAATCTCAGAGCTGATCTGTCTATTCGTGATAATAAAACAATTATCAGAAAGCTGATTGAGGATGTTGACCAACCAACTGCAGGACAGCGCATTGTAACTATTAAGACAACTGCTGATTATGTTCTCAGCGACCGGTTTAACCTGAGCCTTTTCTTTGACAGGGTGGTAAATAATCCTTTTGTTGCTTCCTCTTATCCAACAGCCAATACCAATTTTGGATTTAGTATTCGGTTTACGCTAACGCAATAAAGAGGGAGTAAAGGGAGTAAAGGGGATAGAAGGAAAAGAGGGAATATTGGAATAATGGAATAATGGAAAAGAGGGAATAAAAGAATTGTGATGCAGTGATGCACTGAAAAAAACTAACCGTAAAGTTCGTAAAGAGTTCACGCAAAGGTCGCAAAGGAGTCGCAAAGTTCGCTAAGGATATTTAAATTTTACAGTTCTTTCAACTTACGGGGTAGGCAAAGATACACAAAAGTTAAAGCAATGAAAATAAGCCCTTTGTGAATCTTAGTGATTTAGTGTTTTAGTGGCATTTTACTATTTATTTAAACTTTCGAACTTTATAGACGGACTCTATATGGACATAAAAAATTGATAGGATTATTAAACGAATAATTTTTTTTGTTTAATTTTGAGGACTTTAATATATTAATTGTTAAAAACGAAAAATATGAAAATTCCTGAAAACTTGAAATATACAAAAGACCATGAATGGGTAAGGGTTGAAGAGGGTTGCGCTTATATAGGTGTTACAGATTTTGCACAGGGAGAACTGGGAGATGTGGTTTTTGTGGAAATTGAAACAGAAGGTGAAAAGCTTGACAAAGAAGAAGTTTTTGGTACTATTGAAGCTGTCAAAACAGTTTCAGATATGTTTATGCCTGTATCAGGTGAAGTTCTTGAAATAAATCCGAAGATTGAAGAAGAGCCCGAGTTGGTTAACAAAGATCCATATGGTGAGGGCTGGTTAATTAAGATCTCAATTGCCGATTCTTCAGAGCTGGATGAACTCCTGACTCCGGAACAGTATAACGACCTGATAAATACCTAACCTGGATAAACCCCCGAAAGAACGGGACAGGCAGACCCAAAAAGGTTCTTTATTTGAATAACGAATATCGAACAAGGAACTTAACGAAGTGATCTCATGAGCGATAGTGAATAATAATGAATTTAGAAGTAGTTCTTTTAAATCAAAAATCGTTAATCGGTGTTCGATATTCAAAAAAGACAAAAGCAAATACACAAAAGTTATTGGATCCCTTTATTAACAATTGCTTTTACCATTCTTTACCTGGTATTTCCTACAAATAATTCCTCTGTTGATGCATATTATTATGCTGCATCGGTTAAATATAGTGACGAATTATTCCATCCTCACCACCTGTTGTACAATGTAACATTCCGTCTCTTTTTTAATTTGCCGTTTTTCAATAATGAAGAAGTTAATATTCTTCAGGGGATGAAAATGGCTAATTCATTTATTGGAGGAATCTGCCTCTATTTGTTTTCTTTACTTCTTAAAAGAACAGGACGATCAATAAAAGAAATTTTCAGAATTTTATTACTTACAGGATCTTCTTTTGCAGTGATGCGTTATTCGTCAGAAAATGAAGTATATCTTTTTCCTCTCGCTTTTTCACTGGGTGCAACTGTTTTTTATCAGGATTATTTGAATAATAAAAGTTTGCCAAGACTCCTGATAAGCGGATTGCTTGCCTCATTTGCTGTTCTTTACCATCAAATAGGTGTGTTCTGGTGGTTTGGTTTATTTATTGGGTTGATCATTTTTCGCCATCCCTGGAAATTAAAACTTGTATTTGCATCTACTATAGTACCTGTGATTTTGGTATATGGCATTGTGGCATTCAAACTTCCGGAGTTTGAGAAAAATTTTACCGGGGTATTTCAATTTGCTTTAAGAGATTACCTCTCTCCGGGATTTGATAAAATTCCCGGATGGGAGAATTTCTTTTTTACGCCTGTAAATTTTATCAGAAGCTTCATACAGATTCATGGATATATTTTTCGAATGATCGGGGAAAATATCCTCTGGATCGTACCCGGACTGGTCTCCATATTTTTATTAGGTGCTATTTTTATGAAAAAGAGGTTTTTGATTAGAAAAACAGAGCTAATGAATCGCCCATTTTTTATTACTCATTTACTTATACTGGTATTTTATATTGTTTTTGCATTTTTTGCCGAGGGAAATGCCGAGTTTATGGTAATGGTTCCTTTCCTGGGATTCTTGTTATTATTCTCAAAGATAAAAATCAGGGACAGATCAATGATTCTTTTGGGGATTGCATTATTAGTTTGGAATGTTTCATATGGTTTAATTCCCCGCAATAATTTTAAGTTCACTGATTATATTATGCTTGAATCCTGGATAAAGAAAAATCCGGATGCCTTATTTGTGTTGAAAACTGACCAACATGTTATTAGCAGGCTTTATTATCAATCGGGGGTTGAATTTTATCCACAGATAATAAAATCTCCTTCTTCATTCATCCGGCGAGGCGGGAATGTGGAGGATCTTCACAGTAAACTGGACAAGTGTATTGACCATGGGGGACAAATTTATACTGATTGTGTTGAATATCCCGGAATATTGTCGCGGCAAGGAGTTATTGATACCAGTGAAGATGATTATTTTTTTGCTGAATATGAATATGAACCTGTTGATTCTGTTGAAACTCTTTTCGGAA
>JAUVHQ010000215.1 GCA_030593185.1 Bacteroidota bacterium | reverse complement strand
CTTTTTGATTACATGGCTTTCAATATTCCCCTGATGAAATCGGAATTTGTGGGCTTTAGTAATTTGAATGAAATTTTAGTTCACCGGGGCATCTATTTTTTTCTTGGTCTCGGATTTGTTTCTCTTACTGTTTTTCTGCTAAAAAGATTACCCCAATCTAAGGGAATGAGCTACATATCGCTGATTTTTAGCATATTGGCTATTGGATTCAGTATCGGTCTCATGAACAACCATATCCAAAGGTTTAAGTACGACCAACAAACCCGTGAGTCAATCATCTCTCTCAACAACCAGTATGCTTCAGAGCCGGTTTTTGATATCACACGCCATTATATTTCTTTACAGCATACCGGCCAAACTATTGAAGTGGATTCAAAAATCACGCTTCAGAACAACAATAATTCATCTGAAGATAAAATTATCCTGAACCTGAATCCGGGGCTTGCAGTTGAATCTGTTCGCTCCGGTGCAGGTCCGCTTGAATATTTACGAAAACAGCATCTTATAATCATCCTGCCCGGCCGGGAGATTTATCCTGCTGACACATTCCAACTAACCATTAAATACCATGGTAGTATTAATGAGGCATTCTGTTATCTTGATATTGATGAAGAGACACGCCAGGCAAAATATGGGCCGGGTATGTTCAATGTTCACAAGAAGTACAGTTTTATCACCTCCGAATATGTATTGCTGACTCAGGAAACAGGCTGGTACCCGAGAAGCGGTGTGACATACAGTGCAACCAACCCTCATTGGCTACACAGAGATTTTACGGAATTTACCCTGGATGTTCAAACCAACCACAATATTGTTCCCATATCCCAGGGGAAGATACTAAAGAAAGAAAAGGGATGGAAGTTTTCCCCGGAGCACCCCCTACCTCAAATATCGCTTGCCATAGGGCATTATGAAAGAAAAACTATTGATACAAACAATATTCAATTCAGTGTTTATTATAAAACTGGCCACGACTTTTTTTCCGGATCCCTGCCGGAACTAAAAGATACCATCAGCGCGATAATACTTGAGCGGTTTGAGGACTACCAGCGAAATACTAACCTTAGCTACCCATTCTCCCGGCTCAATATAGTTGAAACGCCGGTCCAATTTGCTTCGTACAACCATATTTGGTCAAGTGGATTTGAGATCGTACAACCCGAAATCATTTTCTTTCCTGAAAAAGGTATAATGACCAGGGAAGTTGATTTTGTGGGACAGGTAAAAAGATTTAAACGAAGGTCAAAGTGGTCTAAAGAAAGCTCTACTGATAAACAATACCAGGTGCGTGCCCTGAACGATTTCTGCAACTTGTTTATAAATGAAATGGGACGACCCGATTGGCAAAGAGGTAGTGGCAGGGGCACCTGGCAACCGGAAGAAACACTCAATTCCTATTTCATTTTCCCAATTTTCTACAACTTCTCAAACTATATCGAATCAGAAAACTGGCCAATAATAAACAGAATCATAGAAGCTTATCTTCAAAGTTCGAGCTCAGATGAGCGCTTTACATGGATGCGAGAGTACACCGGTGTTAGTGAAGATGAAAGAGCCAATATGGCTCTCCAGAACAAAAGCTTTAGTGAATTGTTGCAGGATAAGAAACAAAAAAGCATTATTGATAATGTAATTAAACTAAAGGGCGAAGTTTTGTTTTCTATTATTAAAACAAAAGCAGGGCAGGAAGAATTTGATAAATTCCTGTATGATTTTTTCAACGAAAATCTTTACCGAAAAGTTAGTTTTGAAGAATTCAATGAACAACTATACAGAAAATTTAACCTTAGTCTGGACCGGTACATGGATAATTGGTTCAGCGGGACTCAGATGCCGGGTTATTTATTCGGTCCGATTAGTGGAAAAAATGTGAAGGATGGCGAACGGATCCTCAGTATGGTTCAGTTTAAAGTATCTAATTTAGAAGACGCTGATGGGATAATAAAGATACGATTCAGATTGAGCACCCAGGGAGGTAGAATTGGGAGAGGCAGATTCTCCGGTGGTAATGGAGAAGAGGATAATACGGTTGAAAAGGTGATTTATCTGGAAAAGGGACAAACCAGGGAACTCAGCTATTTATTCGATAATGATCCCCGAATGATGACAATCCATACATTGACATCCAAAAACATTCCATCCACAATTACCAAAAACTTTCCGAAACTGGAAGAGAATTTCAAGATACAACCGGTGGAATATGAAAGGTTAACGGACAACCCTGTTCGTATTTTGGAGGAAAATGAGATCATCATCGATAATGAAGACCCTGAGTTTTCTGTTATCCAACCCGAGAGTGAGGGTTTGTTAATTAAGCTTTTGTTCCCTCCGGATGAATCCAATGTAACCTATACCGGCTTTCGAACCTGGCGGGCACCCCTTAACTGGACCCCCACAACAAATTCTTCTTTTTATGGTAAATATATCCGCTCTGCCAGTTATGTAAGGTCAGGATCAGGCGACCGGAAAGCCACTTGGAAAGTACCTATAAACAAAACTGCTTATTATGATGTTTACTATTATATAGAAAATGTACAACAGAGCCGGTTCGGCAAAAATAAACCTAAGGGTGCATACCAATTTGTAATTCATCACAATAACGGAACCGACGAACCACTTCTCTCGCTGGATAAGGATCAAACAGGCTGGAGCCACCTCGGTTCCTACTATTTTTCTCCTGATACAGCAGTTGTTGAGTTAACAAACAATTCGGAGAGTCGTGTGATAGTTGCAGATGCAATAAAATTTGTTAAACAATAAATTATAAGATTATGTATTTTGAAAAAAAAATAATGCGATTTGTTATATTGTTCACACTTTCCCTAATAACATTAACTCTACATGCACAAACTTTGATTACACTCGAAAAAGCTATTGATATTGCCGGTGTTAATAGTCCTGATATTAAACTATCTATGCTGAACCTACAACGTTACAGGGAGTCGCTGAATGCACAAAGAGCTTCCCTGAAATCACAATTCAAATTCAATCTAACCCCGGCAGAATACAGCAATACCCGGCAGTTCGACACCCGGTTCTCAGAATGGTACACGAACGAAACATTCAGAACATCCGGCACATTCAGGGTTGACCAGCGTATTCCGTTCTCTGATGGTACATTATCGCTTGTTAATCGTCTTGAATGGCAAAAAAGTATATCTGATTTTCAGAATGTTCAATCCGATAATGAATCATTTGTTAACTACTTATACCTGAGTCTTAACCAACCTCTGTTTACATACAACCAAACAAAATTGGATCTAAAAGAAATTGAGTTGGATTATGAAAATGCGCATATAAGCTATACCCTTCAAAAACTAAATCTTGAAAAAAATGTAACCCAATTCTTTTATGATGTATATATGGCTCAAATGAGTCTGCGCATTGCAAATGAAGAATTGCATAATACAGAGGAAAGTTATGCGATAATAAAAAATAAAGTGGATGCCGGTCTCGTGGCAAAAGAAGAACTTTACCAGGCTGAGTTAAACCTGGCAACGGCAAAATCGAGCCTGCAAAACCAGGAGGTAACCCTTGAAAATGCCAAAGACGAGTTTGTCCGCTTCCTGGGTATGGACCTGTATGAGGAAATACTCATTGCAGCTGACATTACTACTTCACCGGTTGAAGTGGACATGGAGAAGGCGGTGAATTATGGACTTAACTCAAGAATGGAGTTGCGGCAACGTGAAATTGACCTGGAAGCTTCGCAGTTTCAGCTAATCCGAACTAAAGCAATGAATGAGTTCAGGGGAGATATGGAATTATCTATTGGCTTAACCGGCGATAATAAAAATTTCTCAGACATCTATCAAAACCCCACTCAAAACCCAAGGGTAGCTGTTTCGTTTAACATACCAATATTTGACTGGGGAGAGCGAGAGGCACGCATAAAAGCCCAGGAGGCAGTTGTCCAAACCCAGGAGCTAAATCTTTCTGAGGAAAGAAAGCAAATTATTATTGATATCCGAAAAGTTTACAGAAACCTGATCAACCAGCAAAATCAAATTGAAATTGCAACCCAAAACGAAATAAATGCTCAGCTTACATACGAGATCAACCTTGAACGATACAAGAACGGTGATCTGACAGGCATGGATCTTAATCTTTATCAAACGCAACTGTCTGAAAAGAAAATGGCTTATGCCCAAGCCCTTATTAACTATAAAATTGAATTGCTGAATTTAAAAATTCAAACACTTTACGATTTTGTTAACAACGAACCTCTGGTCCCTGAAGAGTTGTTTAAAGATAATTAGTTGGCAATCGGCAATTGGCAGTTGGCAAAAAAGAACAAAGAGCTAAAATATAAATGTTTAAGTAAATATTAAAAATTGTTTAACCATAATCCATAATGATGAAAATTATTAAAAACCTATCTATCTTAATTATTGGCATATTAACTATCACTTCTTGCAACAGGCCAGACAATGATACCGAAACAGATCTTGCTATTCCTGTATCTGTTATGGATATAAAAGCCGGGGCAATTGAAGAATATGTAAATACTACAGGTACT
>JAUVHQ010000343.1 GCA_030593185.1 Bacteroidota bacterium | reverse complement strand
CCTGTTTGATAATTAATATTAGCACCGGGGGCAATACCTATTCCGCCTACACTTGCAGCAAGAGCATCTGATATATAATCACCATTCAGGTTCAAAGTGGCAATAACCGAATATTCGGCAGGTCTGGTAAGTATCTGTTGTAAAAATGCATCAGCGATAAAATCCTTGATCAGCACTTTTCCTTCATCATTAGCTTTCGATTGTGCGAGGTTTGCAGCATCAACACCATCTTTTTCTTTAATCCTGTCGTATTGCTGCCAGGTAAAATCATGATCGGAAAATTCACGTTCGGCAAGATCATATCCCCATTGTTTGAATTGTCCTTCAGTATACTTCATAATATTTCCTTTATGAACGAAAGTAACCGATGGAAGTTTATGATCAATGGTATACCTGATTGCATCTCTAACAAGACGTTCTGTTCCTTCACGAGAAACCGGCTTAATACCAATTGATGAAGTTTCCGGGAAACGAATTTTTGTCACACCTAACTCAGATTGCATAAAATCAATAATCTTTTTTGCTCCAGGGGTACCAGTCATCCACTCAATCCCAGCATATATGTCCTCAGAGTTTTCCCTGAATATAACCATGTTTGTCAGCTCAGGCCTTTTAACCGGAGAGGAAATTCCTTTGAAATATCTAACAGGGCGTAAACAAACATAAAGATCCAGCTTCTGCCTTAATTCTACATTTAATGATCGAATCCCTCCTCCTACCGGTGTAGTAAGCGGACCCTTAATGGCAACAATATATTCCCTGATTACATCAAGGGTTTTCCGGGGCAACCATTCTCCAGTCAAATTATATGATTTTTCACCTGCAAAAATCTCTTTCCAGGCAATCTTTCGTTTTCCATTATATGTTTTTTCAACTGCTGCATCAAAAACCCGGACAGCTGCAGCCCAGATATCAGGCCCGATACCATCCCCCTCGATAAATGGTATTATTGGGTTATCAGGCACTTTAATTCCATCATGTACTTTGGTTATTTTCTCAGGTTTCATTTTTTAATAGTTTTTGTTTGTATCAGTATGATGTTAGATTAATTAAATGTTCGTTTTTCATTGTTTAATGTGTGATAAATTATAAAAATAACATAATTAGTTTGTTTTTCAATTATTTCTACTTTAACAAATGGGAATATTTCAACTTCGTTTATCCCTGCCCTTGAAGGGAGAAAGTCTGAAAATCAATCTGTTCCAATTAGTGTTAGCGTTTATCAGATTGATTTCTGTTTTTGAACATAAAAGCATCTTATGTGACCGCGTTCGTAGAAAGTTATAGCGTAAAAGAATCATTCTTCTATTACAATCCTACAATTTCTTATTCTTCCACTATTATTCGAAGTCGAGATTTAGTCTTTGTTTTAAATTATTAATATTCGGATTTTTTTCAGAGAGGTATTTATATTTATCTTCATCCGTATAAAGTGTTTTTTCCTTGTTAGTTTCCGGAACAAAAGTGACTATTTTAATATTGTCATTTTTCAATTCCTGCCTGAGAAAATTAGAAAGATCTGCTTTGATCATAAGATTGAAGTCGTCCTCCTGGACTGAATTACTCATTTCAATCTCTATCACAAAGTCATCTTTAATTACCGGATTACTCGCTTTTAGAGTATTAGACATTCGTAGTTTCTCTTTGCGAATCATTTCTGCAAACCGGAGCCACTTCTCCATTAATTCTTCTCTGGAAAAGTCTTCAATTTGTTTTTCCTGCTTCTTTTTGTTAGGTAAACTCTGGCTTTGGTCTGCATCTTGTTGTTTGGAGGCAGAAGAAACTTTATTGTTAATTATTCCACCAATTAATGGTGTCGATGGCTTATATTTTGTTTTGCCATTTCTGACGAGAGCCGGTGATTTAAATTGTGGTTCTGCTTTTTCCTGTTCTTCTTTTTCCGGTTTCTCTTCTTTCTTATTTTTCTTCTCTATCTTTTTTTTTTCAATAGTTTCATTTGCAGGCATTGTAAGCATACATAGCTTTACTAATGCAAGTTCCACATGAAGTCGATGGTTCTTGCTGCTTTTAAAATTAATGTCTGCTAAACTACAAATATCCAATGCTTTATACAGAAATTCTACAGGACAATTTCTTGTTTGCTCCAAATACTGATCTCTAACTGAAGCCCCAATCTCAAACAAAGGCAGAGTCACCTCATCTTTACATACAAGAAGATCCCTGAAATGATTACTTAATCCATTAATAAAATTGTGTCCATCAAATCCCTTACCCAGTATTTCGTTAAAAATCATGAGGCTTGAGGAAATGTCATGCTGAATAAAATTTTTTGTTAATCTGAAATAGTAGTCATAGTCAAGAACATTTAGATTTTCAAGTACTGTTTTATGCAGTATATCTTTACCGGAAAAACTAACCATCTGGTCAAAAATTGACAAAGCATCCCTCATGGCACCATCAGCTTTTTGAGCTATGATATTCAGTGATTCGGGTTCGATATTTACATTTTCCTGTTTTGCAACGTATGCCAGGTGTGAAACAATATCTTCACTTTTTATCCGGTTAAAGTCGAATATCTGGCATCGGGAAAGAATTGTGGGAAGAATTTTATGTTTCTCCGTTGTAGCCAAAATAAAAATAGCATGTGCCGGGGGTTCTTCAAGTGTCTTCAGAAAAGCATTAAACGCTGAAGCAGACAACATATGAACCTCATCAAT
>JAUVHQ010000230.1 GCA_030593185.1 Bacteroidota bacterium | reverse complement strand
GCCTGCCCCGTTTTTTTCGGGGAACACCTATTAAAATTAATTATTTTGTGAATAAATAATCTCCAATTACTCAAAAATAAAAATTCAAAACAGAATTAGCCGATATATTGTTTATACGCTTTTTTTTATTTATCTTAACATTGGAATTTGATATTTATTTGTTATTTGGTGCTTGTTATTTGGGATTTTTAGAATAAAATAATATGTATATGTTTTAATGAAACGCAGTACTGGATATAGGAAGCTGTTATAGGTTTTTTATTTAAGCAAGAGTATTTTTTTCTCTATAAACAAAATTTTGTAATTAATTAAATCTTCTTCATGGAATTGAACCTGAGGAATCCAATTGCCTTTTTCGATCTTGAAACTACCGGAATTAACGTGGCAAGTGATAGGATTGTTGAAATTTCTGTATTAAAGGTTGATCCTTCCGGTAGTGAAGAGTTACTAACTCAGAGGATCAATCCGACCATCCCAATTAGCAAGGAAGCTTTTGCTATTCATGGGATTTCGAATGATGATGTTTCAGATAAACCCACCTTTGCAGAATTTGCCAGGAAATTGGCTAATTTTCTTGAAGGATGTGATTTTGCCGGGTACAACTGTAATAAATTTGATATTCCTTTATTAGCGGAAGAATTCCTTCGGGTGGATCTTGACTTTGACTTTAAAAAGCATAAAGTAATTGATGTGCAGGTGATTTTTCATAAAATGGAGCAAAGAACCCTAAGTGCTGCCTATAAGTTTTATTGTAATAAAAAACTCGAAAATGCTCATAGCGCTGAATCTGATATTTTAGCTACCTATGAGGTGCTTAAAGCCCAACTTGATTTTTATCCAAATCTTAAAAACGAAGTAGATTACCTTAGTAAATTCTCTTCACATAAAAAGACTGTTGATTTTATTGGACGAATTGTTTATAATCAAAAGGGGGAGGAGATTTTTAATTTCGGGAAACATAAAGGAGAGAAAGTGGAAGATGTTTTCAATAAAGAACCAAGCTATTACAATTGGATAATGAATGGCGATTTTCCGTTGTTTACAAAAAAAGTGTTAACTGAAATTAAGTTAAGGCCAATTAATAGTAAATAGATAAGGTTTTTACTTATAATGCATCTAAGAGTTAGTCACAGAGAAACACAAAGAAGCCACAAAGAGGCACCCCGGTACAGTCATTCTTCCTTACGGGGCAGGCAAAGACTTTTTAGATATCTTCTAGTGTTGTGTCAACGATAAACAGACTGGTAAGTTATTACATATTGGATATATTATCAGCATATTATACTTTTGCCTTTTGCCCATAGTGAAATATGCTCCTACGTCGCATTTCACGTGGCAAGCTTTTTACTTGACACTAGAATAATCTTTCCAACGGGATAAACATGATACTTATATTTCAATACTAAAAATAAACAGATGAAGATTATCTGCATTGGGCGAAATTATTTGAAGCATGCAAGGGAGATGAATAGCCCCGTTCCCACAGAACCAATATTCTTCCTGAAGCCTGAATCTGCAATTATAAAAAAGAATAAACCTTTTTTCCTTCCTGATTTTTCTAAGGAAATTCATCATGAGGTGGAACTAGTGTTGCAAATTTGTAGATTAGGTAAAAGTATTGCTCCTGAATTTGCTCACAGATATTATAATAAAATTGGAATTGGGATTGATTTTACAGCAAGAGATATCCAAAGAAAATGCAAAGAAAACGGATTGCCATGGGAAAAAGCAAAGGCATTTGATGGAGCTGCTCCACTTGGTAAATTCGTGAAAAAAGAAAATCTGGGTGATGTTGGCAATATTGACTTTAAACTTGAGATTAATGAAAATATTGTACAGCATGGAAATACCAAAGATCTTATTTTTCCTTTTGACGAATTAATAGCATATGTTTCAAGATTTTTTACCCTTAAAACAGGTGACTTAATATTCACAGGGACTCCTGAGGGAGTAGGTCCGGTGAAACGAAACGATGAGCTTAAAGCATATATTAATAACGAGCTTCTGCTTAATTTTACGGTGAAATAATAATATAATCAAACTCTCTCGAACTGAGTTCCGTGTAGAGTCCTCTGAAATAGTTTTTTACGTAATCATCTGTCGTATTTCTGATAATAAACTTTGAGGCTTCAACCGGGGTCCTTTTTTCACTTATCACATAATGATTAATCAAATTGATTACACCAAGCGGACCACTTAAACTTTTAGTATTATTTTCATGTATGATCTGGTTATTAAGATCGGTAAAAAAAGCCCATGTCAGATCAAATCTTTTTATATGTTTTTTATAAAATTTTTCCATATATCTAAATGAACCGGTGAAATAGTCAATTCGGCTGGTAAGGTTTTTCAAAACCATTGTGGCAATATTATTAACAGGAATACCTCGTAATAAGTAAATTTCGATATATCTGTATGCACCGGTTAATCCAAAAGCGTCAAGATCGTCACAAACACTGAGTATTTTAAAAAGGTGTTTTGGATTTTTAATTTTGGCAAATTTGTTTTGATATTCTTTATCGTCATGGTTTTCAATAACATCCAATAATTCTTGTGGATTGTCAATATCTTCAGGCTTATATTCCTCAATAAATTGTTTACATATTTTTCCACTTTCTTTCCCATGAGTTTTATCTATGGTTACAGACATTCCCGTGTCATGAAGAAAAGTAGCTATAATTATTTTTGTAAGATCAGAACTGGTAAAAGTGATTGCTTGTTTTTCTAATTGTTTAATAAGCTCCTTGGCTGTAATCCATACTCTATGGTGATGATCTTCGTTATGCGATGGAAGATGAGTTTGACTGAATGCACGTTGACAGATAGTATAAAGTGGTATTAACCAACTATTTTAAACTTTTTGCAATTCGCTCAGAACATTCATAAAAGAAGTAATACAACAAGTATAGTAGAATAGAATGCATTAAACAAACTAACCTGTATGAAGAGGTAAATTAATTACTGATCATCTGCTGGGCAATATCCAGAATAGTTGTATCATTAATAGTCACCATCCCTCCATCGGGACCTTGTTCATAATGAATGCCTGCCGATTCTCCTCTATCATAATTTGATCCGCCAAAATAATTTCTGACAGTTTCTACATTGAGATTTAACCGGGTAGCGATTTGCTTCATACTACCATTTGGCAAACTATCCTTGATTCTCCTCAGTTCGTTGAATGTAATTGTTTTTGACATGAATATTCTTTTGTTTTAATACGTAAAAATCTTTGGCCCACAAAAATAATCATTCTGACTAAATATTAAAATAAACATGGATATTTAGCCTGATTAATTAATAAAGTTCTTTTTTAACTTTTTACTTTCGGATGTTGGGTGAAACAAAATCCCTGCTTTCGGGGCACATAATACAGGTTAGCATTTAATTTTCTCAACATCACGAATTATGTACACATCATAATCGCCAAGATACTTAAATCCCAGTTTTTTGTATAGTTCAATAGCCGCTTTATTATTTCTATGAACTTCTAACTTGATTTGTACATTTTTTTGTTTTGCCAGATTCAGTGTAGCACGGGCAAGCTTTTGCCCCAGGCCCTGATTTTGAAATACCGGATCAATACCAAAATGATGCAGATATAGTCGTCTTCCATTAAAAGTCATCCATGAAGTTCCAACAAGATTATTGGTAGTTGTATCTATCATTACAAGGAATTTTCCACCTATGTCAAGACTTTCTTTTATTATTACATCATTATCCCCCCGAACAGATCCTCCCATTCCTGTTACTTCCCAGACATGAATGACACCTTTATAGTCAGCCGGTTTATAAGCCCGGATTAGAAATCGGTCAGTTTTCATTCTTGCCTGTTTTCGAAATTTTCCTACTCGTCCTTAACGACATACAACTGTGTTGTTCCATCCTTAATAACGATTATTGGATCCCCACGATCAATATACCCTATTTCTGAACGGGCGTCATAGATCTCATTCTCGATTTCAACTTTTCCTGCAGGACGCAAAACCGTAGCGGCAACACCTTTTTTACCAATAAGTTTTTTCAGATTTGCATCAACGCTAATGAACCCATCATTAATATTCTGCACTGAACTAAGAGCCAGGTTAGGGAAAGTTTTTGATGTGAATAGTTTCTTGCTAAGGTACAGAGATAAAATGAATGAAATCATTGATGAAAAAATTACAAGGGCTAAAGCTCCAAGTAAAGTTTTGATTCCAAGAATAAAATCGAATTGAAAAACTATATTATCAACCATGCTAAGACTTAATCCGGTGACTACCAGGATAACTCCTGCTACTCCGGCAATTCCAAAACCGGGTATTACAAAAATCTCTAAA
>JAUVHQ010000043.1 GCA_030593185.1 Bacteroidota bacterium | reverse complement strand
AAAAAAACCTATCCCGGTAAGGATAGGTTACAATGTATCATAAATATTTTTATTCTTCTTTCAATTCGAGGTAATAATCATCAAGAATATTGGTAACCAGAGGCTTGTAATATTTCCAATAAAACTTCCTTTTATCCGAGAATTCATTATTGTAAAGATATTTATCAACCATTTCGATATTATTGAAATAGGCAGTGGAATAGTTAACAACATTATTGGCAAAATCGCCTGAGAAATAAAAATAGTGTTTCTTTTCCGGTTGCATAATTACTGCAGGAAAGACTTCAGGAATCAGGTTAGCTTCCAATAGTGAATCTCCAACATAATTTGCATGAATTTTAAACTCAGAAAGAACAATATTTTCGCCTGACTCGATAATATTGAACCAAAATGGATAATTCACCTTATAAGGTAAATCGTAAGTTTCCTGCGCTGTTTTATCTGAATAAATAAATGGTACATCAAAATCAAGATGTGTTTCATTCTCAAGCACTACGACTTTAATATCATTTTTAATCAGGATAATTCCTGAATTTGTAAAGGGCCAGGTTTCAAGATATTGTTTCTCGTAAAGTTTTATAATCCATTTAGGAATATCAGGATTTGTTCCCGGATCAAGATCCTTATAATATTTTCCTGACCAGCCAGTCCAGTGAATATCAAAAATATTTTCCGTTTTGTTTCTTTCAAGCGGAGCAGTTGGATAAGAAAGGATATTATATTCAGCTATTATCAATTTATCCCTGTCTTTCATTTCCTTCAGCAAAAGATAATCACTATTGTTTAATCCTCCATAAATCAGCCTGGAACGGTTACTGCGATTGATTCCATGATACCAGTCATTAAAATACACCCCATATGTATCTGCATAGTAAAGAGCATCTAATGAATCGGCTAGTTCAATTATTTCAGCAAGCCGGATTCTTCGAGTATCCCATTTTTTCTCCCTTAAAGGACGTAATGGAACAAAACCAAAATAGTCTTTCCTATAAGAATACAACCTGTTATTTCCTTTAACATACTTATTATGAGTAAGAATCCAGTGAAATGATTTGTGATTAAACCTGTCAAAAGTTGGTACTGTTTTATCCAGAATAAGCACATCAAGAGGTCGTTTTGGTTGCACTCCCCACTTCACAATATTTAACACCGGGAAAAACAGGATCACAATAAGGATTATAATGATCAGGATAAGAGATTTTTTCATTTTTTGGAAGTTATAATTGTTCGTTTTTCATAAAACTTAAAAATATTCATCCTTCTGCCCCTCAACTCAAACGAGTCCCACTCAAATTTGATTATAAATGTATTAAAATAAAATTATAAAAAAAATTTTCAGCAATTTTCTATAATACAGTTTATGATAATATACGCAAATTTGATGGGAAATGTTGTTTTTATCTCAAGTTTTTATTCATTTAACAAAAAAAAGTTATACTAAAATCATTGTAATTATTAAGTGCCTTAGGTTTAAAATGCTTAAATGAGTAAATGTCTAAATTATTAAATCACTAAACCAACATACCTTACTCAACAACTTACTTGTACTCCGTTTGGGTAATTGCATTCTTCGTATTTATTAGCTTTCAGAATTCATGTTTCATATTTCGGTTACAACTTATGCATACCCTTAAAGCATAAAAAGTATACGGATTTTGCGAACGAAGTGAAGCAATCTTTCCCGGCTTTTCGTAAAGTTCATGACAGTTTATTTATTTGGCATTCTGGTTGTTTTTGGGAGATTGCTTCGTCGCTATGCTCCTCGCAAAATCCTTTTTCACCCTCTAAAATCCGGTTGAAACTTCACTTCTTCGCCTCATCTCATCATTTCCTCATTTTATTAATAACCAACAGCGGTATCGTCGCCTCTTGGATCTGCTCCTCCTTCAAGTGTTCCGTCGGAAAGAACAAGAATAGCATCAACGCGGCCAATCGGACCTCTAAGTTTTAGATTATGACCTATATTCTTCAGTTTATCTGCAACAAGACTATCCAGGGCTTCTTTTTCATAATAAATTTGATCAGGAAACCATTGATGATGAAACCTTTTTGCACAAACAGCCTCCTGCATTCCCATATTAAATATTGTTATATTCAGAATTGTTTGAAAGACACTTGTAATAATTGTCGAACCACCGGGTGAACCAACAACCATAAATAATTCACCCTCTTTTTCAATGATCGAGGGAGTCATGGAACTCAACATTCGTTTCCCGGGTTGAATAGAATTTGCTTCACCACCAATGAGACCATAAGAATTCGGTACACCCGGTTTGGAACTAAAATCATCCATCTCATTGTTTAATAGAAATCCGGCTCCTTTTACAACAATTTTTGAACCATATCCCCGGTTAAGTGTAGTTGTTGCAGCCACTGCATTACCCATTTCATCAACAACTGAAAAATGGGTAGTTTCTTCGCTCTCGTATCCGGCAGGAATTCCATGGTTTACTTCTGATGATATCCTGGCTTTACCTGGTAAAACAAGGCTCATTTGTTTTTTGATATAAGTTTTATCAATGAGTCCCGAAAGCGGCACGTTATAAAAGTCAGCATCGCCAAGAAATTTAGCTCTGTCAGCATAAACCCATCTTTCTGCTTCAGTTAGTAAATGTATATATTCAGATGAACCCCAACCACATTCGGATAACGGATAATTTTCCACAGATCCGAGCAGTTGTATCAATGCAATACCTCCGCTTGAGGGTGGCCCCATTGAAATAATATTAAAGTTCATAAAATCACTAATAACCGGTTTACGCCATATTGAATTATACATTTCGAGATCATTATGAGTAATAAGACCTCCTCCACGTTTCATCTCTTCAACAATTCTATTGGCAGTTTCACCGCCATAGAACCCTTTTCTGCCGTTATCTCTGATTAATTCAAGAGTACGAGCAAGTTCCGGTTGAACAAGTGTATCCCCTTCTTGCCACGGTTTATTTTTAACAAAAGCCGGTTGATGATTGTTAAATTCAAGAAATTGTTTCTTCAGACCATTAAAGCTTTTTGCCTGGTTTGCAGTAATCGGAAATCCTTTGGTAGCAAGGTTAATTGCAGGTTGTATAACTTCCTTAAAAGAGAGCACTCCATATTTATCATGCATTTTTATCATTCCATCAACAGTTCCCGGTACACCCGAGGCCAGGTGGCTGTAAGTACTCAAACCCGGGACAACATCCCCTTTCTCATCCAGATACATATCATGATGTCCTGTAAGTGGCGCTTTTTCCCGGAAATCAATAGAAACCGATGTACCATTTGCAAATCTCACTACCATGAAGCCACCACCACCAATATTACCGGCTGCAGGATATGAGACAGCCAGTACAAATTGGACAGAAACAGCAGCATCAACGGCATTACCTCCTTTCAATAAAATCCGTTTTCCAATCTCCGATGCTTCAGGATGAGCAGATACTACCATAACATGATCTGCCATTACACCCCGTTCAATTTGAGCATTTTTGTTACAGCTAAAAGAAACCGTAACCAGAATAATGATTGGAATTAATAATAATTTATGCATAAAACTTTAAAATTTTCAAAATTGAACCAAAGTTAATTTATCACCCTCAACTTCCAAAATCTGTAGCAATTGTTCACTATAAAAAAAACCTCTATAACTATTCAGTGTCACAAGTTTAGAATGCTAAAATGGCTAATCTCATTATACTTTGCATTTTTAAGTCGGCAATCCACAGTCGGCAGTCGGCAATCTGAAGACCGAGTTATTTATAATTTTCAGGATTTTCTTATCTGAATGGTCAAAGAGTATTGTTCACCTTTGGGGAATTTCTTGCTAACGTGATAAATATCCATTGCAAGAACAAAGGTATTTTTATATACAGTAAATTTCTAAACCCAGTTACCATTTTGCATTTTTGCCGACTGTTGACTGTCGACTGATTAATTACAATCCTCTTGCTCCCGGAAACTTAGCATTACTTCATGTTCAGACTATTATGTAAAAACTTAACCTAAAATTAACATACACAGCTACTATTCTATTATTATGAAAGTTACATTTGTTCTGAAACTATCTTAAAAGTAAAACACTCATGGAATCCTTCTATATTTTTATTGTTGTTATACTTTTTGCCCTGGCTATTTCTGATCTTGTTGTTGGTGTCAGTAATGACGCTGTAAACTTTTTAAATTCGGCTTTTGGCTCAAAAGTTGCTTCTTTCAGGGTAATTATGATTGTTGCAGCATTAGGTATTCTTGTCGGAACAACCTTCTCCAGCGGAATGATGGAAATTGCCCGGAAAGGTATTATGCATCCTGATCAGTTTTACTTTAAAGAAATTATGATCATTTTTATTGCGGTTATGCTGACAGACATTATTCTTCTTGATCTGTTCAATACTTTTGGGTTACCCACTTCAACAACCGTTTCTATAGTTTTTGAGCTCTTAGGTGCCTCTGTTGGAATGGCTATTATCAAAATAACCAACTCACCTGAAGGAGGGGATCTTGATACATATATCAATACAGGAAAAGCACTTGCAATAATTTTCGGTATTTTATTATCAGTGATTATTGCATTTTCCTTCGGTGCCCTTATTCAATATCTGGCAAGGATTATTTTCTCCTTTGAATACGAAAAATATTTGAGATATTTTGGATCTATATGGGGAGGACTATCTATTGCAGCCATAACATTTTTTATTCTTATTAAAGGAGCAAAAGGCTCTTCATTTATTTCTCCGGAACAATTGATATGTATAAAAGACAATGCCTTCTTAATTATTGTATTAAGCTTCATTGGGTGCTCACTACTGCTTCAACTGGTATTCTGGCTATTTAAGATCAATGTTTTAAAGTTTATTGTACTGGTAGGAACATTTGCGTTAGCTATGGCGTTTGCCGGGAATGACCTGGTCAACTTTATTGGAGTTCCACTTGCCGGCTTTGAATCTTTTAAAGCTTTCATTGCAAGTGGTAGCGCTGACCCCGCAGCTTTTTCAATGGAAGCACTAAAAGAAGCTGTACAGACTCCTACAACATTTCTTTTGATAGCGGGGATTATTATGGTAATTACTTTATGGGTATCCAGAAAAGCAAGGTCGGTAACCAAAACCACCCTCGATCTCAGCCGGCAGGATGAAGGTACAGAACGTTTTGAATCATCACTTCTTGCACGCACAATTGTCCGGAGTACATTATCTTTTGGTAAATCTATCAGCAAGGTTGTACCTGTACGTATTCAAATTGCAGTCAGAAAGAGGTTCGACCGGACTTTATATAAAAAACGTAAACGTGATGAATCTATCTCATTTGATCTGGTCAGAGCATCCGTTAACCTGGTGGTAGCAAGTATATTAATTGCTTTTGGTACATCACTTAAGTTACCATTATCCACAACTTATGTAACATTTATGGTAGCTATGGGGACCTCGCTTGCTGATGGTGCCTGGGGCAGGGAAAGTGCCGTTTACCGGATATCCGGTGTTATTACAGTAATATCCGGCTGGTTTTTCACTGCACTTAGCGCATTTACAGTTGCATTCTGTATAGCAATTATTATTCACTGGACAGATTTAGCAGGCATTCTTGCCATTATCGCTCTTGCTGTTTTTCTTGTTATCCGGACCAATGTTTTTCACAATAAAAAAGAAAAAGAAGAAGAAAAGAAAAAAGCAGAGAGAGAAAAAATCAAGGTACTGGACAGGGAGAATGTGCTTGAAATCTCAAGACAGAACGTAACATCAACCCTCATATCAGTTTCAAAGCTCTATTACCTAAGTATAACGGGGCTATTGAATGAGGACAGGAAATTGCTTAAGAATAATTTAAAAGATATTAAGGAACTTAATCAAAAGGTTAAGAGTCAAAAGGACAACGTATTTTCCACTATCAAACTTCTTGATGAAAAATCATCAGATACAGGTCCGTTTTACGTCCAGGTACTTGATTATCTCAGAGAAGCAGCTCACTGTCTTACCTATCTGACTGAACCTGTTTTCAACCACATTGATAATAATCACCCTCCACTGAGAACTGTTCAAAGGAATTATTTGAATGATCTGAATGAAGAAATTTCAAATTTTTACAACCTGATTCTGAATATCCTTAAGAAAGATAAATTCGAAGATATCGGGGAGATTATTAACAAACAACAAATAATACTTGAACGACTTGACAAATTGCGCAAGAAACAGGTAAAAATGATCAAACGTGAAGAAGCAGGAACAAAAAACAGTCTGTTATTCTTCAATACTGTATCGGAAACAAAAAGCCTGTTGCTTAATACAGTAAATATTATTAAAGCCCAGAGGGATTTTGTGATACACAATTTGAATAATAGCAGGTAGGTTAAACTGGTTACTGGTTACTGGTTATTCCGAATTTCTCCAAATCTTTGATTTGGTTAGAAATTCGAGGATCCTCGAAAAAATATGAAATAGAAGATTTCTGTTTTTTCGGGACTGGTTGTTGTTATAAGTTAAAGGTTATACGTTAACTATGTTTGCTCTTTGTTCTTTGCTCTTTGCTCTATGCTCTTTGCTCCTATCAACTAACATACTTATAACCGACCCCTTTAACTGTTTGAATATGTTTCTCTCCTACTTTTTCTCTTAATTTCCGAATATGTACATCAATTGTTCTGTCACCTACTATAACATCATCGCCCCATATTTTACTAAAAATTTCAATACGGGAAAAGACCCTTTCAGGACTTGAGATAAGTAAAGTCAATAATTCAAATTCTTTTTTAGGAAGGGATAATTTTTTTCCTTTTTTTATCACGATATATTTTTCACGATCCAGAATAATATCATCTTGCTCAATTATCATGCTTTCTTGTTTCTCAGCACTATTATTTGTCCGATCCCTCCTCCTTATCAATGCCTTAATCCTTGATATCAGCACTTTGGGCTTGATTGGTTTAACAATATAATCATCTCCACCGGCCTCAAATCCGGCGATTTGCGAATAATCTTCGCCCCTGGCAGTTAAAAACACAATGATTGTATTGTCCAGTTCACTGATCTTTCGTAGCTCCTCACAGGTTTCCATCCCATCCATCCTTGGCATCATTACATCCAAAAGAACAAGGTCAGGAATAGAATCTTTAGCTTTGGATATACCTTCAATACCGTTATTGGCAACATCAACTATATATCCTTCATTTCTAAGGTTATATGAAACAAATTCAAGGATATCGAGTTCATCATCAACGAGTAATATCCTGTGTTTTTTTTGGTTCGTATTGTTGTAACGCATAGTTGTTTTGAACTTAGTATGAATATTCTACAAACAAGGATAATATAGATTTATAAATTAGAACTACTAAAAACAAGATTGCGAAAATTAATAATTTATTAAATTTGAAAAAAATTTTTATGTTAATACCTAAGAATCGTTTCGCCTTACTTTTCTTGTTTTCAACATTGGTTAATTCGTATAATTGTGATGCACAACAAATTGTAAATGAAGAAAAAATTACACCATATGGGAAACCTATCATAAGGTTTTTCAGCAATTTTCATACTGATCTTTCAAATGAATTCAACGAATCGGCTTTTGAAATTACCAGAACCTATCTCGGGTATAAGTACTTTGTTAATGAGTATTTCTCTACCGAGGTAAAGATTGATATAGGTAATCTGGGGGATGCTCTATCCGGCTCAGGAATAAAAAGATACACTCATTTCAAGCACATTGCGCTTATGTATAATAAGGATAAGTTTACATGGTACTTTGGTCTTATCCCTACAAAAATGTTCAAAGTACAGGAAAAATACTGGGGACACCGCTATCTATATAAAACATTACCGGATGAACATGAATTTGGTTATTCGGCAGATGCAGGAACAAGCCTTGAATACAGGTTCAATTCATACATCTCGGCAGATATTTCCGTAATGAATGGTGAGGGTTTTATAAAACCTCAGTTGGATAATACCTTCAGGACCGGTTTCGGAATAACAGTACGGCTTTCCGAACATTTCACCACCCGATTCTACTATGATTTTATCGCTAAAGAAGAGATTCAAAGCACCTTTGTGGGTTTCTTAGGGTGGAAAGACAAAAGGTTAACCTTCGGTATAGAGGTTGATTATATGGCAAACAGCAATTATGTTCTAAACCAAAACCAGACCGGTTATTCAACATATGCATCATATTTACTGAGTAAGAAGTTTGAGATATTCGGAAGATTTGATAAACTGGCATCCAATAAATTAGAAGGGATGGAAAACAGTTGGAACAACTCAAATGATGGGCAAGCTATAATTAGTGGAATTCAGTTTCAGCCTGTAGATGAAATAAAAATTGCTTTAAATTACAGGAACTGGTACTGTACAGATACTGATATTAGCAACCAGCCATTTTTATTCCTGAGTTTTGAATTTAATCTATAGTAATAAATCAGTCGATCGCCAACTGCCGACTGCCGACTGCCGACTGATTAGTTACAATCTATAATAAGGATCAGGCAAACATCTGAAATTCGAGTGTTTCTATCCTGGCTGGTGATTTTCTCTGAGCAGGTCATTGATTGTCTTCACCGGGTTGAATGTTTCAATTGGTGTTTCAACAAATATCGTGTTCCAGTCAGACATTGCTCCGTTCCATACTCCCGGAAGTTCCTGGGCTTTTAATTCCCTTCCGTCTTTTGATTTTTTGGATATAAATCCGGTTTTCGAATCCCTGAATTGAACCAGGTCAAATTTTTTGCCTTTATAATCTTTTATTCCGCAAACAAGGTCGACAGGATTAAAGTGCGTTGATAATTCGACTATCTTTTTTTGTTCCTGATTATCCATATCTATCTGGGATGTTTCTACAACCTGAAGCGATATAGATCCGTCGGAATTTACTGCAAGAAATGGTCCGCCACCCGGCTCACCCTCATTCACAACCATTCCACATACCCGTACAGGGCGGTTAAGTTTTTTCCTTATATAATCCGGTTTTTCTTTATCCGTTAGGTCATGGTATCCTGCAGGCGGTCTTACGCATAACCGGTTTTCCAGAAACTTCTCCATCTCTTCAATTTTCTCCCTACCCGGTTCATTCGTATCATCAAGAAACCGCAGATAACTGAAAATCCTTTCCTGGTATTCCAACAGGATTCCAGCCAGGCACTTCTTATAACTCACCGTGGCAAGTCTCAACCTGTCAGGAACAATATTATCGATATTCTTCATAAAAATAATATCAGCGTCCAATTGATTCAGGTTTTCAAGTAACGCTCCATGCCCACCCGGCCGGAAAAGAATAGATCCATCCTTTTCACGGAATGGCTGGTTATCCATATCAACTGCAATTGTATCAGTTGATGGCTTCTGGATACTAAACTCAACCTGAAACTGTGACGATAATTTCTTTTCCAGTAAATTCTTTTTATCCGTAAATTTTTTCTGAAACAATTCAATATGTTCAGGAGAAACAGTAAAATGTATCCTTACCAGGTTCTTATTATCCTTGCAATGGTGGCTTCCTTCAACAAGATGCTCCTCAAATGAGGTTCTGGGTCTGTCTTTATACATATGGAACAATAACAAACCTTTTGGCAGATTACCATAATTCAGGCCTTTTTCTTCGAGCAGGAGTTCAAGCAGAAGTTCATAGTCAGATGGATTAGCCGGTGTAGATAATTCCTTTCCGTTTGATTCAAATTTTGTTATTAATTCAATAGAGAATGCAAAATCGCTGATCCTTTTAAAAACCTGTTTTACGCCGGGATATTTTTCAAGAAAATCATTTTGTGGTGTTTCGTCAGGTGTTTTCAATTCATAATAGCATTCAAATAACTCCTTAAACATTCGTGATGCAGCGCCGGAAGCCGGAACAAATTTCAGCAATTCTTTTTTTCTTCCCTTGTTTTCGAAAACTTCAATATATGACTGAAGTTCATGCTCATCACATTTTATTATTCCATGTTTTATTGTTGCCGGAGAATCAAGGATCAGATAAGGGAAACCTGAACGAAAGTCATCAATCTGATTATTTACCTGGCTTTTTTCCAGTCCTTTCAGTTTAAACTGTTCATAATCGGTTTGTGAAAATTCCATTATTTCAAAGAGTTAAAAGTTAAAAGTTGAGTCTACTCCGAAAAGTTAAAAAAAAGAAAATGCCACTAAATCACTAAGTCACTAAGAATCACAAAGGGCTTATATTCACTACCTTATCTTTTGTGTATCTTTGTGTTTTTGTGTCTTTGTGGCAAAAAAACTCTTTTCAGAAGGGACTCAAAGTCAAAAGTTAAAAGTAAACGTTGAACTTTACAAACTTTTAACTTTCAACTATTCCCTTCTTCCTCTATTCCGTCCGGCGTGAAATGCATCAATATTCACTTTAACAACCTCTTCACCTTTCCGCCCAAACAATTTTTGAATCCCTTTCTCAAAATTTTCAATTGGAATATCGATGTATAGGGAAGCCGCACCCAGCATTATAATATTTGCACTTCTTGGTGAACCTAAATCCATCGCCATTTTATCTGCATCAAGGATCAGATAATTTGGATTCTTTTTAATTTCCTCCATTATTTTTTCAATGTCCGGATAATCCGGGATATTGATATATGGTTTAGAATTTGTAACCAGCCAACCATTATCTGATAAATAAGGCAGATAACGAAGCGATTCCATCGGTTCAACGGAAAGAATAAGGTCAGCCTGCCCGTAAGGAATAAGGTCGGAGGCAATCTCTTTATCAGACAATCGCAGGTTTGACTGTACTGCCCCTCCCCTCTGACTCATTCCATGCACCTCTGCCTGTTTCAGATACAGCTCATTTTCAAGAGCAGCCAAACCAATTGCAGTTGCAATGGTTAAAATACCTTGTCCGCCTACACCTGAGAGAATAATATCACATTTCATATGTTATATGTTATTTGTTACTGGTTCATGGTTACTGGTTCAATTTCTTAACCACAAACCTCAAACCTCAAACTCTTCATTCTTCGCTCTCTGTTCTTCGTTCATAATTCCAAAGAGTAAAATGTTTATCTTAACTAATTGCCAACTGCCGACTGCCGACTGATTAGTTGCCTATTCCTTTTTCTTTGTTCTTTTCTTTTTCAAAATAGTTTGTATGCATTCACGTTGCGCAAGAATCACAGAAACTCCGTTATATTTAAGCTCTTCTTTAATTGTTTTTACATTATTATCATGGTTCTTTTTCAAAGGGACCAACATTCTTAAGTGCTCCTTATCAACTCCCAATCCAATACATATCTGTTCAAGCCTGTTTGTAGCAAGGGAAAACTGCCCACCGGTCATAGCTGTGATGGAGTTATCAGATATGATCAGGGTTATGGGGGATTTCTTATAAACCGCATCCAGAAGACCTGTCATTCCTGAGTGAGTAAACGTTGAGTCACCGATTACAGCAACAGATGGCTTAAGTCCGGCATCTGCAGCGCCAACAGCCATTGTAACAGAAGCACCCATATCAATGCACGAATTTATAGCATTAAAAGGAGGTAATGCACCCAGTGTATAACATCCTATATCGGAAAATACTTTTCCTTTGCCATATTTTTCCAAAGCTTAATTAAGTGCATTAAAAACGTC
>JAUVHQ010000165.1 GCA_030593185.1 Bacteroidota bacterium | reverse complement strand
GTTACAAGAAGTAGGCATTGATGTTGGAGACATGATGAAAAATTCAAAAATGATGATGCCAACTGTATTCAGGGCTAAAATTACTGCGACTGCTTACTATTTAGGATTTATTCCCGGTTTGTTCTCTGTGGTTCTTGGAACCATGCTTTCCGGAATTGGAATCTATAAACGTAAAACAGCACAATTGTTTAAAGAACTTGAGACCTAAAGTGTTGTGCATGTCATTCCTGCGCAAGCAGGAATCTTAATTGAATTATTATGACTTGGAATTCAAATTACTTTGTTTACACCATGATAAATTGGAATGGTTTGTGTAAAAGCTTTTATAAAGATTCCCACTTCCGTGGGAATGACATTCATGTGTTAATAGGTTGTCATTCCTGCGAAAGCAGGAATTTTAATTGAATTATTATGACTTTGAATTCTAATTACTTTGTTTACACCATGATAAATTGGAATGGTTTGTGTAAAAGCGTTTATAAAGATTCCCACTTTCGTGGGAATGACATTCGGTGTTAATAGGCTGTCATTCCTGCGAAAGCAGGAATCTTAATTGAATTATTATGACTTGGAATTCAAATTACTTTGTTTACATTATAACAAATTGGAATAGCTCAGTAATGTATATTGGAGTAACAAATGATTTGAAAAGGCGAATTTATGAACACAAAAATGGTGAGATTGATGGATTTACAAAGAAATATAATGTTTCTAAATTAGTGTTTTTTGAACATTTTACCAATATTGAATATGCCATCAAAAGGGAAAAACAATTGAAAAAATGGAAAAGGCAATGGAAAAATGAATTGGTGGAAAAAGAAAATCCAAATTGGAATAATTTATATTTAAATATTTAAAAGATACCCACTTTCGTGGGAATGACATTCGGTGTTAATAGGCTGTCATTCCTGCGCAAGCAGGAATCCATAACAATTTAAAACTTTATGAAAATGAAACGATTAATAATTATTATACTATTCCTTATCCCAACAATAATCTGGGCTCAGGAACCAACAGGAAAAGAGATCCTGGAAAAAATTGATAAAAACATGGCTTCCAAGAGTACCATTTCCACTTCTAAAATGGTAATTCATGGAGCACGACAAACCCGGACAATAGTAGCAAAATCATGGGGAATGGGTGATGAGAAATCATTCACCGAATATCTCGCTCCGGCTCGGGAAAAGGGAACAAAAATGCTTAAGCTGGAAGATAAACTTTGGATATACTCACCAGGCTCTGACCGAACAATCCAGATTTCAGGACATATGCTCAAACAATCATTAATGGGATCAGACCTGTCGTATGAAGATATGATGGATAACGTTGAATTGCTTGAAGATTATGATGCAGGGGTAATTGGCTCTGAAGTTGTTGAGGAAAGGGATTGCTGGATTGTTGAACTCCAGGCCAAAACTGCTGAAGTAAATTATCAAACTCGTAAAATTTGGGTTGATAAAGTTCGATATATTCCCTTGAAAGAAGAATTGTATGCAAAAAGTGGAAAGCTTTTGAAAAAAACGGAATTATCAGAAATCACAAAGCTTGGAAATCGCTGGTATCCCAAGAAAATTGTTTTTAAAGATATGCTTAAAAAAGGCGACGGAACAGAATTTATCATTGATGAAATTGAATTTGATAAAGAAATTCCGGAATATCTCTTTACAAAAGCGGCTTTAAGGAAATAGTATATTGATACATGGATCAGGTAGACAGTTTTTTTTCAGCAACCCGGAGCCCGAATTTGAACCTGTCGTGCTCCGACTTCAGTTCGGGGTACGACTAAACTGGGTAACAACAACTCGGAGCCCGAACTGTAGTCGGACTCCGAGAGGAGCCGGGATTCAATTTACAGTTGCTACCTCTTTAATAATTTCCAGTCCCCTGTGGATAGCTTTTTCGTTAACAGGTATCATGTGATGGTATCTTTCAGGCAGTGACTTTTTGAGACCTTTTATTACACTTTCTAATTTATAAAGCTTCTTAACTTTAAGATAACCACCCAGAACAATCATATTAAAGGTTTTAGTGGATCCCATCTTTGTTGCTTCCTCGGCGGCATCTATTCTGTAAATATTTATATCTTTTCTTTCGGGGTGACGTGTTATCCCGTTTCCGTCATATACCAGCAAGCCACCTGGTTTAACAGCAGATTCAAATTTGTCCATCGATTGCTGGTTCAGGATGATAGCAGTATCAAATGTATCTAATATCGGTGAACTGATCTTATTATCACTCAGAATTACCGTAACATTAGCTGTTCCACCTCTCATCTCGGGTCCATAGGCAGGCATCCAACTCACTTCCTGTCCTTCCATTACACCTGAGTAACAAAGTATCTTACCCATGGATAAAACACCCTGTCCGCCAAAACCTGCAATGATGATCTCTTCAGTCATGATTTATTTGTTTTTTATTAATGATTAATCCTATTCTTCAGGAACTTTCAAATCTCCCAGAGGATAAAAGGGAAGCATATTTTCAGCCAGCCATTTATTTGATTCCAGAGGGGTCATTTTCCAACCCGAGGGGCAATTAGAAACCACCTCCACAAAGCAAACTCCTTTATTAAGAGCCTGGTATTCAAATGCTTTCTTTAATGCTTTTTTTGTTTTTCTTACATTGCCGGGGGTGTGTACCGATTGTCTTGAAACAAAATAGGTCCCCGGCAAATTTACAACAAGGTCTGTCATATTAAGTGGATTCCCCATCTGGCTCACTTCACGTCCATATGGTGTTGTTGACGATTTCATACCTACCAGTGTTGTAGGAGCCATCTGTCCGCCTGTCATCCCGTAAATTCCATTATTGATGAATATCATCGTAATATTCTCGCCACGGTTACAGGCATGTATTGTCTCGGCTGTACCAATTGCAGCAAGGTCACCGTCTCCCTGGTATGTAAAAACATACTTTTCCGGAAGGAGACGCTTAATTCCCGTTGCAACAGCAGGTGCACGACCATGTGCAGCCTCCTGCATATCAACGTTCATATAATTATACATAAGCACTGAACATCCTACAGGAGCAACACCAATAATTTCAGACTGTATATCCATCTCTTCGATGATCTCGGCAATGAGTCTGTGTACTGTACCATGACCACAACCCGGACAGTAGTGCATCACATCATCAGTAAGCAGCCTGGTTTTTTGATAAACCAGGTTTTCTTTTTTTATCAATTCCTTTGTTGTAATAGCATTTTCAGCCATGTATTTATCCTCCAATAATTTTTTGTTTCAACGCTTCAACAATTTCTTCCGATGAAGGTATTATTCCACCCATTCTTCCATAATGATCAACTTTTACTTTAGCTTCAACAGCAAGCCTGACATCTTCAACCATCTGCCCTGCACTCATCTCTACAGATAGCATCCCCTTCACCTGGCCTGTCATCTCCCTGATCTCATTATACGGAAAAGGCCATAAAGTTATTGGTCTGAATAAACCAACCTTGATTCCTTCTTCTCTTGCCATCTGTATAGATTTCTGGCATATTCGTGAACTTGTTCCGTAAGCAACAAAAAGATATTCAGCATCATCACATTGTATCTTTTCATATCTCACTTCTTTCTCTACAATTGTTCTGTATTTTACCTGCAATTTTTCATTAAACCTCTCCTGCCTTGAAGGATCCAAATCCAGGGAGGTAATGATAATTCTTTCCCTGTCGGATGTTTTTCCTGTTGTTGCCCAATCGGGTGATTTTTTACTCCTTGGTTGTTGTGGTTTGAATTTTACTTTTTCCATCATCTGACCTAATGCACCATCTGTCTGGATCATAACAGGATTCCGGTACTTAAAAGCCAGATCATACCCAAGTCCTACAAAATCGGCCATTTCCTGAACTGAAGAAGGAGCCAGAACTATCAGATTATAATCTCCATGCCCCCCTCCTTTTGTCGATTGGAAATAATCCGATTGCGAGGGCTGAATAGTACCCAGTCCGGGTCCGCCACGAACCACATTCACAATTAGGCATGGTAATTCAGAACCTGCTATATAGCTTATTCCCTCTTGCATCAGGCTTATTCCGGGACTGGATGATGATGTCATAACTTTTTTGCCGGCCCCTGCACCTCCATATAACATATTGATAGCAGCAACCTCACTTTCAGCCTGAAGCATGACCATTCCTGTTCTTTCATGAGGTTTGGCAGCAGCAAGATATTCAATCACTTCTGATTGCGGGGTAATAGGATACCCAAAATAACCGTCAGTTCCCGCACGAATAGCTGCTTCAGCTATCGCTTCATTTCCTTTCATTAAAACAAATTCTTCCATTTCTTTAAGGAATATTATTTGATAATTTATTTTTTCTATTTTCCGAACCTGTTCTTTTCTATGAAATCTTTTTCCTGTAAACAGTAATTACGCCGTCAGGACATATAATGGCACAATTGGAACATCCGGTGCATGCATCCGGATTCGCCATATAGGCATAATGATAACCTTTATCATTTACGTCATCGGAAAGGAAAATAACTTCAGTTGGACATGCAGGAATACATAGTTCACACCCTTTACATCCGTTAATATCAACTACAATTGCTCCTATTATTTTTGCCATTTCTAAAACATATTATTTTTTATAAGGCTCCAAAGATAAAAATAACCTTAAAAACATTGTATGATAAACATCAATTATTCTGTTTTTACAAAACAGTCCGGTTAATTCTTTCCTTTTTACCTTTTGCGCCCCCTCATTCTTCTAAAGAATTTCACGCAAAGACCGTAAAGAAAAAAGAGAATTTAAAACACTTAATCCACAGTGAAATATGCTCCTTCCCTGGTGAAATATTTTCGTGCCTCAAATTTTACCCTGTGAAACAGCAACTTCGTTGCTCCCAGCTATGCTGGGGTTTCACAGGGTGAACCCTGACACGGTCATTCTTCCCTGCGGGGCAGGCACGGCAAGCGTCGCATTTCACCCTGATGAAATAAAAAGAATTTCATGGGGTAAACGTGGCAGGCATTCATCCTTCATCCTTCACCCTTTCCATGGTCCTGATGGAAGCGTTTAAGTCTGTATTCAAGATCATTATACCGGTCGCTACCTGTCTGAGACACGCATGCCCTTACACCTTCAATCCTGTCACTACCGGTAATCCCGAGTGATATTGCACTAATACCATAATAAAGTAATTCTTCCAGCAATTCTGTTCCGGTGAAACCGGGATATGAAAAAGTAAAATAAAATCCGTCTGCTAAAGGTTTATCCACATCCATATCGTAAACAATCTTAAAACCATTATCAGTGAACATTTTTCTCATTATTCCGGCTCTCACAGCATATTCTTTCACACTCTCAACAAAATTGAATCTGCCTTCATTTGCTTCTTTCAGAATAGCTCTGAGTCCCCATTGCACTGAATGTGATACTCCTGACGAAAGCGCATACAAAGCACCATATATCATTGAATATCCAAACTGATCTGATTTATAGTACCGTTTCAGATCAGGGTATCTCCGTTTAAAAAGGTGATCGGAGATAATCATCATGCC
>JAUVHQ010000273.1 GCA_030593185.1 Bacteroidota bacterium | reverse complement strand
ATATCACTGTTTCTGGAACAAAATATAGTTATTGAAAAATTTTCAGCATCAGCCGGGATTTTAACGAACTGGAATACTGATTTTGACTGGAAAATGTCTACAGGAGCTGACATTAGTTATAAAATCACTTCGAATATCAGGATATATGGTTCAGTAAACCAGTCACTCAGAATCCCAACCTTTACGGACTTATATTATGTTGGTCCCACCAACGTGGGAAACCCACATTTAAAGCCTGAAGAAGCAGTAACATACGAACTGGGGACCAAATATCAGAATCAATTTTTCAATGGACATTTATCTTTTTTCAGAAGAAATGGGAAAAATATGATTGATTGGGTTAGGCTGCCTGATTCATTAAAATGGGAAAGTAAAAACATTACACAAATCATAACCCGGGGTTTCGAAATCGCAGGTTACCTTGATGTAAACCAATTGATCAATAAATCTTTTCCTATAAAATATTTAAGATTAAGTTATTCTTTTCTTGAAACTGAAAAACAAAGCGGTGAATACATATCGGCTTATGTTCTGGATTACCTGAAACATAAGTTAAATATGGAAATAGAACATAGCTTTTATAAAGATTTAAGAGCCAGCTGGAAGATTACATTTCAGAACAGGGCAGGCACCTATACCGATTTTACAACCGGAAAGGAAAAGCCCTATGAAGCTTTCCTATTGATGGATGTCAGGCTTTTTTGGGATAAAAGGACATATACAATTTTTGTCGAAGCTTCGAACCTTTTAAACACCCAATATTTTGATCTGGGCAATGTCAGGATGCCGGGCCGGTGGATACGCTTCGGGGGCACTGTCAATCTGGATTTTGGGAAGTAAATAGATTACCAGATCATGAATTATCCTTATTTAAGATCATTCCAACTTATTGGATTACAAAAAAGTGGAATATTTTTGATAAATTTATCTTTTCCTGTTTTTTGGGTTAAGTCCATTGTAAGTTTATATTTATTGTCTCGATAATTTTAATTACGTTATTAATAACGTTATTAATAACGTTATTATTTTTTAAATAACTCATAGTTATACCCACAGTTGATACTATGGAAAATATTTTAACTTACTAATTAATCTGTATTTTATGAAAAAGAACCTGATCCTTATTTTTCTCTTTTTTTTCTTATCCCCTGCAGTTTATAACCAGCCAAACGGGGAAGTAAAAATATGGAAAGATACTCTTACCCTGCCTGCTTATCTTATTCATAAACCGGATATGAATCCAATGTTTTTCAGAAACCAGTCATACCAGGGAGCGAGCAGGGTTATTTATCCCTATCCGCTTATGGATAACTTATCCAATATAAAACAGGACAAAACTTATACAGCGCTTTACCTTGAAAACAGGTACATTAAGTTATGTGTTCTACCTGAAATTGGTGGAAAATTGTTCTATGCTACCGATAAAACCAACAATTATGAAATGTTTTACAGGCAGCATGTTATTAAACCATCCAATATCGGTATGCTTGGGGCCTGGATTTCAGGTGGTATCGAATGGTGTGTATTTCATCATCATAGGGCTTCAACATTCCTGCCGGTTGATTATACGTTATCAGAAAATAAGGATGGAAGCAAGACAATATGGATTGGGGAAATTGAGCCACGGCACCGTATGAAATGGACACTTGGCATAACACTTCATCCTGGAAAATCATTTATTGAAGTTGATGTCAAGATGTTCAATCGTACAGAAAATGTAAATTCATTTTTATATTGGGCTAATGTAGCTACTCATGCAAATGAGGATTACCAGGTAATTTTTCCTCCCGGCATTGAATATGCAACCTTTCATGCAAAAAATAGTTTTTCTCACTGGCCGGTAACCAGGGAAAAATACCGGGGTAATGATTATTACAAGAATAACATCGACGCTTCATGGTGGAAAAATCATCCTGATCCGGTTTCCTTTTTTGCTCATGATCTGAAAGATGGTTTTTTGGCAGGATATGATCATGAAAAAAATGCCGGAACTATCCATGTAGCTAACCCTTATATTGCTACAGGCGCCAAATTGTGGGAATGGGGTCCCGGTCAGCGGGGTTCAATGTGGGATACAAAAGTGCTCACTGATAATGACGGTCCTTATGCAGAACTAATGACCGGAGCCTATTCTGATAACCAGCCCGATTACAGCTGGATCAAACCTTACGAATACAAGCAGGTAAAACAATACTGGTATCCGCTCCGCGAAACAAGAGGCGTGAAAAATGCTAACAAACAAGCTACTATAAACTTTCAGATAATTTCGCCGGATACTGTTTTTGTTGCTTTTAATACAACCGGTGAATATGACAATGCAAAGGTCGCACTTGTTATAAAAAACAATCAACAATTCACAGAAATTATAAATATTGCTCCGGACAAACCTTTTAATAAAAGCATAAAGCTCCCGGAAAATATTAGTGAGACCGATATCAAAGTATCGTTATATACTGCTGAAAATGACGAATTAATTTCATACAAACCTGCCGAAAAGGAATATAATCCTGATTTGCCTACTGAAGTAAAACAGCCGCCATCACCGGATGAAATTGAAACCAATGAAGAACTTTTCTTAACAGGACTGCGAATAAAACAATTTCATAATGCACGATTGAATGCACTCGATTATTTTCGTGAGGCATTGAGCAGAGATCCCAATGATATAAGGTGTAATATTCAGATGGGAATAGATTATAAGCAGCGGGCAATGTATGAAGAGGCAAAAATACATTTCAGAACAGCAATTAACCGCCTGACAAAGGATTATACAAGACCGCGAAGTTGTGAGGCACTTTATCATTTAGGCATTGTACTGCAAACACAAGGCAAATACATGTCAGCTTATGATACACTTTACAGGGCTACATGGGATCATGCATACCATGCTACAGCTCATTATAATCTGGCACAAATAGCTTCCATCAGGAAAAACTATAGTGTAGCCAAGGAACACATAAATCACTCATTAACAACCAATAATAAGAACACCAAAGCTCTGAATTTGAAATCTGCCATTCTGAGAAATCTTGGAAAATATGAAGAAGCCGGTAAGATAACAGAGGAAGTTCTAGATATAGATATTCTGGATCATTGGGTAAGAAACGAACGTTATCTGATAAAAAAACATACATACCGGCAAAAAGAAGCAGATAAAGAACTGGATGAATTAACCTCTATAATGAGGAATTATCCGGATTATTATCTCGAACTGGCAATAGACTATATGAATTGCGGCTTCTTTGAAGAAGCTTCTGAGGTACTTGAAAGAGCTGTTAATTCAGATAATGAACAATTGAAAAATTATCCGTTGATCCACTATTATCTGAGTTACCTTAACCTGAAGCAAGACAGAAAGGACCGTGCAGAAACATTCTTTTCCAAAGCCCGGAAACTATCAACGGATTATTGTTTTCCTTACCGCTCTGAGACCATCAAGGTATTGAATGAGGTTTTAAAAAATGACAAGACCGATTCCAGGGCTTATTATTACCTGGGTAATATTTTGTACGATAAGCAACCCGGGAAAG
>JAUVHQ010000095.1 GCA_030593185.1 Bacteroidota bacterium | reverse complement strand
TTTTCACCAGGAGAATATTCTTTAAAAACCGATCGGTTAACAACATATACACCGCCATTTATCAACCCTTTTTCTGTAAATTTCTTTGGTATGAATTCTGTAATTTTTGTTCCGTTTACCTTTACGGAACCATACCTGCTGAATTTCTCCATTGGTAATAGTGACAAACTAATATTAGCTTTTTCTTTTATATGTAAATAGTAAAGCTTATCAAGATCAATCTCATAATAAGTATCGCCATTAAGGAGAAAAAAGTGATCATTATTTATGTGATCCATGGCATTTCTTATTCCTCCTCCGGTCCCGAGAGGCTTATCTTCAATGGCATATAATAATTTCATTCCTTTATAATTATCACCGAAAAAATCGAATATATATTGATATTTATACCCTACTGAAAGTATAACCTTTTTAATTTTGAATTTAACCAGATAGGAGAGCAGGTATTCCAGAAAAGGCTTACCATGAATTGGAGCCATCGGCTTGGGAATGTCACTGATAACACTCTTTAACCTGGTTCCCAGACCACCTGCAAGTATAATTGCTTCCTCTGTCATTACTGTTTTATTTAAGCTCATAACAATTTTTTTCTTCTCTTCTCCTCTACCTTAGCCTTAGCCTTAGCCTTTTCTTCATACCCCCCACGTTTTTAGACCTGTTTTAGTAAATTCATATTCCTGTACCTGTCCGCCGTTTTTATTTAGCACTTCAATTACCTTGTGGCGTGTATTGCCGGGGCAATAGAAAAACATATATCCTCCCCCGCCGGCACCTGATATTTTCCCTCCTGTTGCGCCTGCTTTCAATGCTCTTTCGTAAATAGATTCGAGAGCCGGATTGGTAATATTTTCGGCCATTTCACGTTTATAACGCCAGCTGCTATGCAGTATCTCGCCAATTTTATCAAGCTCATTTTTCAGCAGCGCTTCTTTCATTTGTACAGCAAGTTTTTTTATGTTGTGCATTGCTTCAACAGAGCTTTTCTTCTGCTCTTTTACATTTTTTACCTGCTCATTGATGATAGTGGATGAGAGCCGGCTGGATTCGGTATTGAAAAGCACCATTTTATAGGCTAACTCGTCTGTTACCTGTTCTTTAATTCTTAATGGATTAACGATTACTTTTTCGTCCTTATAGAACTCCATAAAATTAACACCCCCGAAGGCAGCGGCGTACTGATCCTGTTTTCCACCGGCCATTTCAAGATCTATTCTCTCTATCTGATAGGCAAGGTTGGCAAGGTCATATTCTCCCAGAGGCAATTTAAGCCATTCACTAAAAGCTCCCAGAATAGCAATTACCAGTGTAGATGAGCTGCCTAAGCCGGATCCTGGAGGCGCATCAACGTGGGTGATCAACTCAAATGACAGGGGACTATTTGTAAAATCCTTGACAATACGATTATATATTCCCTTTACCAGATCAAGTGTTCCATTAAGTTTCAACGTTTTTGTGCTTTTGAGTGAAACAAGTTTTTTCCGGTCAACAGAGTTCAGAATAATTTTCCCATCTGTATGTGGAATAAGTGTTGCATATGCGAATTTATTGATAGTTGCGTTTAATATTGCTCCACCAAATAAATCGGAGTAAGGAGATACATCTGAACCTCCTCCGGCAAGTCCAAGTCGTAATGGGGCTTTACTTCTTATTATCATTATGCTGAATATTTATCGATTTATGAATTGTTTCAATTGCTTCAACCATTCGTGACCAGGAGTATTTTTTCTTTTCATTTTTTATGTTTTCTATAAAATCTTTTGAGCGGTTTTCGTTAAAAAATGCATGAATTGCCTTTGCAATGGCTGCCGGGTCTTGCTGAACCACATAACCGGTTTTTCCATCGGGAACGATCTCAGCCAATCCGCCAACATCAGTGACTATCATTGGTTTGTTAAAATGATATGCTATCTGTGTAACACCACTCTGTGTAGCTGATTTGTAGGGTTGAACAACAAGATCTGAAGCACAGAAATAGTTTTTTACTTCCCTGTCGGCAATAAAATTGGTTTTAAGTATAACCCGGTCTTCTATTTTAAGCTGTTTAATAAGGTCATAATAAGGATCAGGCTTTGTATAAAATTCTCCGGCTACAAGTACTTTTACAGGCAGATCTTTGACCTCCTTTTCAGCTATGGCTTTTAACAAAAGATCAAGTCCCTTGTAATCGCGAATAAAGCCAAAGAACAATATGTATTTATGTTGATCAGGTAAACCGAGTTTATCAAGAGCATCTTCTTTTGACACTATATCACCAAAATTATCAAACAATGGATGAGGAGAAAAAGCTCTTGGTTTTTCCGGATCAATATTTTTAATATCCTCGAGAACCGGTTCTGACATAGCAATGTATGCATCAATTGGTTTTACAAAGTATCGGTTTAATAATTTATCACCCGGTCTTTTTTCATGCGGGATCATATTATCAACAATAGTTATAATACGGGTTTTTTTATTCTGCTTGATGATCCTGGCAATGGTGCCAAAACATGGAGCCATAAAGGGTATCCAGTATTTGAATATAACCAGATCGGGTTTCATCCTTTTAATTTTACGGCCCAACCCTATCCAGTTAAATGGATTTATTGAATTTAAAGTTCGTTTGATTGAAAGATGTTTGGGGGCATCCCACGATGCAAACTGACTTTTTCCGGGGAATAAGAATCCCGGATATTGAAGTTTGAATGTGTGTATGGTTACCTCTTCTCCATTGTTCTTAAACTCAGTGGCCAGTCTTTCATTGTAAGCAGCAAGTCCGCCCCGGTAAGGATAAGCCGTTCCTATGATCAATATCTTTTTCAAAAAAGAGTATTTTATGCCGTAAATGTATAAATTTTGCTGCAGTTTCTTTTGTTGAACAGAATTATTACTTCCTTGACCGACGCTGCCAGGACCTTCGGACTCTGGCAGGTCTTCCGGCGTAACAACCTTCCAGAATCCAGCTGACCTAGAAGAGTTGTTTTATTCCATGCGTATCAATTCAAGTATTTTATTAACATCAGAAGGTTTAAACCAATGGATGTTTTTATCTTTTTGGAACCAGGTAAGCTGCCGCTTGGCATATCGCCGTGTATTGCGTTTGATCAATTCAATTGATTCAGCAAGATTGATCTTTCCGTCAAAATGGTCAAACAGTTCTTTGTAGCCCACGGTATTAAGAGAATTTAAATTCCGGTATTGGTAAAATTTCTTTGCTTCTTCAACAAGTCCGGATTTTACCATCTTTTCTACCCGTTTATTGATTATCTCATATAGTTCTTCTCTTTCCCTGTTCAGTCCGATTTTCAGCACTTTAAAATCTCGTTTTTTGTTTTTATCAGTAAGAAAAGATGAGTATGGTTTCCCGGTTGAAAGGCAAATTTCTACTGCCCGCTGAATACGCTTGGGGTTTTTCAGATCAACTTTTTTATATGATTTAGGATCAAGAAATCGAAGATCGTTTCTAAGACTGTTAATACCTTCACTAATTAACTTTTCCTCGACTTTTGTTCTTATTTCAGGATCTACATCGGGAATATCATCAATCCCCTCACAAACAATATCAATATAAAGCCCTGAACCACCGGTCATTACTATTTTCTCTTTAACAGGGAATATTTTTTTCAGTAAAGAAATTACCTCTTTCTCATACATGCTTGCACTGTAATAATCGTGTATTGACTTATGTTGAATGAAATAATGTTTTACCTTTTTCAGTTGAGATGGGGCAGGGACAGCAGTTCCAATATTAAGCTCCCTGAAAATCTGTCTGGAATCTGCTGAAATAATGTATGTATCCAGTTCGGTTGCAACCTTTATGGCAACTTTAGTTTTTCCAATACCTGTTGGTCCGAGAATAGCGATTAAAAGATTTGACATCTTATTCTTTTGGGAATGATTAAATGCATAAATGCGTAAATGATTAAATGTAAAATGGGATATATGTTATTTGTTGACATAATTTCTTAAGAGATTGATTTATTTAATAGCAAGAATTCGATGGTGTCAATGTTATCTGAGTATTCCCAGACCTCGGGATTCTGTGCTTTACCGGGAGGTATTGTATTAAAGTCAGGGTTCCCGGATACAATACACTGGATAATATCCCGGTTATCTTCAAAATGTGGCTTTAATAATTCATATCTATTATAGTACTGGTAATGTAATACACTTACTGGAGAAGGTATAGACTCATCTTCCTTTAATAAGACAAAGTCATTATCTTCATGTATAATTTGATTCATTAGTAATATTGAACGATTGTATTTGTAGTTATTAGCGTATTTAAGGTGGTCAATTATGAATGCAAAAGGTTCTATTGCATTGAAAAACAGGTTGAAATCATATCCGTCAGGGATATATAATTTGGATACGTTCCTGCAGCCCAATCCAAAATAGCGAAATATATCATCACCCAGTAACTGTAATTCCTGCTCAGTTTCTGACCCATCCAGAACGGCAACAGAATTCCTGTTTTTCCGGATGATATTTGGACAACTGCCAAAATAATAATCGAAATACCTTGCCGTATTACCACTTCCGGTCGCAATAATCACGTCATAACCTGAAATATGTTGATCAGTAAATTGAATTGAATCCCAGAAGCGGGGATATATTTCCATAAGGACATCAGCAAGAAGAGGAAGTAAAATATTATCTTTTGATGAGAGTTTTCCGGTGAATCGGTTACCTGAAATAAGAACAGACAGGAAATCATGAAAACCTACCAATGGAATATTCCCTGCCATTACCACACCTGCAGAGATTGGTTTTTTTGATATGTTTTTAAGTTCAGGGTACTGTTCCAACCATTTTTGGAGTTTGTGCCTTTCAAGCGACCGGCCTATACCGGTTACTGCCTGTCGCACAAATTTTTCTATAAACCAGGGATTTTGAAGATTAGCCTCCCTGATGGCTGATTCAAACTGCTTGAAGTATTTTGTGTTTACCCTGTCAGTATCTTTAACATTTGAGTCTGAGATCTCAAATTGTCTTAAGAATCTTCCAAGTTTAACAAATGCCTCTATCCGGTTTTCTAATTCCATACCTGTTATATATATCTGAATAAAGGTATGAAATATTAGTTTGATTAGAAAGAATTACGTTATTAATAACGTTATTAATAACGTTATTCTTTATCTATTTTTCCACCGGAATAACTTTTTCCTCCAGTTCGGTTTTTTCTGTTTCAGACAGTAAAAATACTATTGAGTTACAAACATTATTGGGAAAGTGAAAGCAACATTTACCTTACGTCCCCTTTGTTTTCCGGGTATCCATTGTGGACTGGATTTAATAACCCTGATGGCTTCTGCATCAAGTAGGGGATCTGCTCCTTTCACTATTTCAACATTTTTTACATCTCCATTTTTGTCTACAACAAACTCAACAAACACTTTGCCTTCAATATTTTTTTTTGCAGCTTCCTCCGGGTAGATTAAATGATCCGTAACATATTTACGAAATGCAACAAAGCTCTCAAGTGAATCGTGAGGAAACCTGGGCATTTCTTCGACAACAAAGAAAATTTCTCCAGATATTTCCTCCTCTGCAATAGGTTCATTCTGTTTCTTTTTCTCCACCGGAATAACTTTTTCCTCCGGTTCGGTTTTTTCTGTTTCTTGAAGAGAAAACTTAACTGGGAAAACGAAAGCAACATTTACCATCTGTCCTCTTTGTTTCCCCGGTATCCATACCGGACTGGATTTAACAACCCTGACGGCTTCTGCATCAAGCAGGGGGTCTGCTCCTCTCTTTATTTTAACATTTGTTACACTTCCATTTTTATTTACTACGAACTCAACATAAACTGTTCCTTCAATTCCCTGTTCTTTAGCTTTTTTGGGGTAGATCAGATGATCCATAGCCCAGTCTTTAAAACTATCAAGCCCATTCCCCTGGAAACCTGGCATTTCTTCAACTATAAAGAAAACTTCTTCAGGTATGTCCCCGGTTGCGACAGGTTCATCCTGTTTCTTATCGCCATTAAGGTTAAACTGTATTGGGAAAACAAAAGCAACATTCACCTTACGTCCCCTTTGTTTCCCCGGTATCCATGCCGGACTAGATTTAACAACCCTGACGGCTTCTGCATCAAGCAGGGGGTCTGCTCCTCTCTTTATTTTAACATTTGTTACACCTCCATTTTTATTCACCACGAACTCAACATAAACTGTTCCTTCAATTCCCTGTTCTTTAGCTTCTTTGGGGTAGATCAGATGATCCATAGCCCAATCTTTAAAACTGTCAAACCCTTTCCCCTGGAAACCTGGCATTTCTTCAACTATAAAGAAAATTTGTTCAGTTATAGTTGTATCCTGATCTTGTGTGATGGTTAATTGCGTATTGTTCAAACCTTTTTCAGTTAAGTTACCGGTTAAATCGTTGGGTTCTGTTTCCCGTGTAAAGGAGAATATCATTACCAGCATAGCTGCTATAGGTAGAATGAATAATGATTTGATTATCGTTCTCTTTTTTGATTCTATTTTTGTCATCATGGTTATTCGTTTTTTAGTTAATGAATTTGTTAATAAATGATGAACTACCTGAAAGAACTGGTTGCCAAAGACTTGTTGTATAATTAATTGCTGGTAGTTCAGCTTATTTTCCCCGTTCTTTATAACTCTCAAATCAGCTTCATATTCATGTATTTCACGGAGTGCCAGTTTGTAGAACCAGATAAAGGGGTTAAACCACTGGATAATACAAATTATTTCAAGCAGAATTATATCCAGGGTATGAAGTCTCCTGGCATGTTCTCCTTCATGATACAGTACATTCTTCAGTTCATTTTCCTCTATTTTACCGGGATTGATGAAAATAAAGTTGAAAAATGAGAAAGGGGAGAGATTATTGTCAATTGGTACAATTTTGTAACCGAATAGTTTCCTGGTGCCGTACTTCTTCACCAGTTTGAATATCTGAAAGAACTGCACAAGGAACTTCAGGGAGAAAAAGATCACTCCTGCAAAATAGATGATCCGGATCAGGCTATTGTTTTGAGTTTTTTCAGCCTGTACCGTGTCCGGGCCAAACACCAACGGATCCATAATAAAGCGGTCAAAAACATATACTATTGAACCCTGTTCAGCATGACCAGTAATGGTGATCCGGATAAACGGTATTATCAGGGCAAGCAACAGTGTGGAAACCAGAATGATCCGGTTCAGGGAAAAATAGGTCTCTTTTCTTAGCATCAACCAGTAAAAGACATATAATACTGACAGGCTTATGCCCGATTCATATAGAAAAATACCAAATTCATTCATGTTCAGTTCTTTTTTTGCTTTTGGATCTCTTTTTCCATGATCTTCATGATCTCTTCCATTTCGTTTATACTAATGCTTTGTTCTTTAGCGAAGAAAGAGACCATGTTTTCAAAAGAATT
>JAUVHQ010000118.1 GCA_030593185.1 Bacteroidota bacterium | reverse complement strand
AGTTCTTAAGAACCATGCTTTCCGAAACTGAGTGGAAAGGAGGAGTTTTTGATGTATTGCCGGGCAATGTATATACAAACCTGAGCGAAGGAGCGGTTGGATTTTTTGCTGTTTCAACAATGGTCTCCGATTCAACGACGCTTGTAACTCGTAACCCGTAACCCGTAACTCTTTAAAAGAATGGAATAATGTAGAATGAAGAATGTAAAATTTAGAATAAAGGGGGTTATGGTTGAAAAAGCAAGCAACCAGTAACCAGTAACCAGTAACATTTAACGTATAACGAATAACATTATAATAATGGATTATTACAAAATATTTTGTTTTGAATAAGGGTATCCCCGTCTTTGTGTGTGTTATAATTGAATCCGGAAACAAAACCGGATAAAAAAATGAAAACAAAGTATAACCCATTAAATTTTAAAATCATGAAAAAGTTAAGTTTTTACATTTTTGCAACAGTTCTGGCAACAACATTTCTTTTTACTTCATGTGAAAAGGATCCTGTAGTTCAGTTGTCGGATGAGAGTATTTTACCTGAGACATTTGGTATTGACATACCCACCGCAATCAGCCAGGAACCATCAACACTAAAAAGTGCACAGGTTGATACCCTGCGTGGTAATGTTATCTATCATCATTTAAGTACATTTATCCATGTGGGTGATGCAGGTGGTGAAATGGTACGGGAAATAATTCATGCCATATCAAGCCATAATATCAATTCAGCTATGTCCTTTTCGTATGAAAGTGATGACGATGGCAGGACCAAAAACCTTGAAGTAATTGAAAACGTTACTTTTGATGGAGGGGCCTGGGAATTCCAGTTAACCATTACAGATGCTGATTCAGAAGGAAATGAGGATGGAGGAAAAGCTATCCAGATATTCTGGAACAGAAATCCTATCGATGGAATAGCAATCCTTAAGCCATATAACATTGATCGCAATACAGAAGAGGAGTTTGCAAATGCAATGTTCAGGATTGACTACAATGAAGCAGGTACACAGGAATACGATGTTTACATGATGGTATATGTTACCGGTTTACCATTGGAAAACCCACTTGATAATCCTTATTCAATGAGTACACTGAAGATGTTTGCCGGTCGTAGAGGTGATATTGTTGACGTTTATGGTAACACAAACCATCCTAATGCAACTTTCTTCGCAGGTAATTCAGGATTTAACTGGGCTTTTGTAGCTTCAGGTGACAGGGTAAGTGATATCGGAGTTGCTGAAGTTGGACTACCCCCGAGTAACCTTGACGAACCCAGCAGAAGTGTTCTTTTAGATTATTATTCAATAAAGAATGTATTTACCCGTGAACTGTATGAGGTGTGGCCAACAATTGATCCGGAAAGTGTTGAAGCTTATCTCTTTAATACCGAAGCACCCGGGTTCTTTGATACAAATGGTTTTATAGTTGGAGGCACATCACCCGGATCTGAGTTCGATGAAATTGAAAGCCGGCTTCCGAATCTGAGTCCATATAACCCCAAGGAGATCACCAACCTAATTATTGAGTTTAAGGACAACTAAATCTGGTGAGATTCTTCCTGCAAGGCTGCCCGGTAAATCCGGGCAGTTTTTTTGTTTACTATTTAAATAGTTTCTTTTTTTATATATATTTAAAACATGCGAAATTTGATATAAACATTAAATATTATGAAAGTTAAAATCTTTTTCCTGAGGTTGTTTATGATTATTATTGTGATGGTTAGTATCTCTGAAATTACAGGTTTCTGTGGTTCCGGAGATCAAAATTTTGCCAGGCCTTTCCGCGTGATTGTAATCATTGGCGATCAATGGCAGGACCCAATGAGTTACCTGGTGACCAGTCCTGAACCGCTGGATGAATTTAGCGGTTATTCCAGTCAACCGGATGTTCCCGGTCCAATCGATTTTTATCATCTTATGATTTTGCTCAAATCATGGGCAATACCCTTCGACGTAGTACGGCTGGATCAGCAGTTTCTGGACCGCAACATGTTTTTAGGATCGGACGGAAAGCCAATGTACGGTACAATTATATGGGATGTAAATCAGAGTGATAAGCTGTTACATCCGGATTATACGATCATTAAGGACATGGTGGAAAACTATGGGATTGGACTTATCGCTTTGTCTGACCGTATTTCCCAACCTGAGATACAATCTGTTTTGGGAATTAAATATATTGATTCATGGGAGAGTGTTGAAACAATGAAAGTTGTCCGGGAACATTTTCTGACAAAGGGGCTCAACTCAACCTTATTAGCAGATGAAGGTGTCTCGGGCAATATGCAGCGTCAGCAAGTTGAGACTTTGAAAGGTACAAATACTATTATCAAACAGGGTGATTTTCCACAATCAACTTTTAGAGTTCTGGAATCAGGCAACAGGGTGGTATGGATAGGGCATGATCATAATTTTATGTTCCGTTTCCAGGATATACGTACTCTTCTCAGAAGGGCTGTTACCTGGACAATAGGGTACAATCTTTATAAAACCTGGGATAAGGATATAATCATGATCATGGATGATCCGGGGACAGCGCAAAATGCCTGGCTGGAACATTGGCACTATCCGGCTCTTTCGGAAAAGATAATTGAGCAATATCTTATTAAACCTTTGAAAGAGCACAACGCAATACTCAATATAAATTTCGTTGCTGGTTTTGTGAACAATAAAATGCAGTGGGTTGAACCTTCCTGGACACAGCAATTCGTGGATGAATTCGGTATAAAACAGGATTATGTCTCCAGTAAAAGGGGATATGATAAGGGAGTGAAACTGGGTGTCTTTGAAGTTATGTGTCATGGGCTGACTCATATGCAGCCCGATCTCACTTCAGAACCCGGCTGGTATGAGGCCTCCCTGGATCAGGAAAGAGCTGAAGTTGGCTGGTATCGCGAATTTGGAGATACGCGTCGGCACAGGGAAATCCCGGCGGCAGAACAACTATGGCGCATGAGAACCTCTAAAGCCTGGTTAACCCATCAGTTTGGGGTGGTTCCATTACAGTTTTGTGCCGGTGGAGGAGGGTCTTCAGCTACATATCATAATAACACATTTCGTTTAGCCGGACGAGCCGGTTTTGGCTGGTATGGTTGGAGTAATGGCTATCTCGGTAAGGATATGGTTATTGTAGGCTGGGATTTCTCAGGGACAAGTGAAAGTCCCCTGTTTATAGGAGCCCCTCCAAATGGCCATGATTTCGGAATAACAAGAGCACCTGAAAAATTTGCGACTATCTTTAAAGAATATCCCGGGTCCCGTTTTATGGGAATAAATGAATTTATCGGATATCTTCATGCAACTAATTCCGGACAATTGATAAAAAGGGTAACTTCGCAATTGACCTTCACAGTGGACTATAATGCACATTATTGCACATTTTTTAAGAATCATTCATCTTCCTGGATTTTGGAATTATCCGATTGGGTGAAGGAGGAATTAGGTGAAACTCTTTTGGTTAAAGTCGATGGAAAACCTGTTTCATTTTCAAAAACATCTTTCAATATTCCAATCCCTGAAGGTATTGGAGAACATTATATTGAGATAAGTAAAATGGAATAAAAGCTTAATATTATATTGGCATTAAAATCGTAGGGACAAATTTTCGGATAATATTTGGTGATAGATAAGCAATGTTTATCGAACAGGATAAATAGCTTAAGTTAATTTGCTTAATTCCTTAATATATAAGTCATCTTAAATAATAATTTCTTAAAATCCTAAAACCTCTTGCCTCCCTTAGCCTTAGCCTCAGCCTTAGCCTTAATATTGGAGAAAAGACAAAATTATTACATTTTAAAATACTTTACGAAGCTACAATATTTCTTCCCGCAGTATTTGATAAAATTTGTTAAAAGCATTCTTCTCGTTCCAGGGATAATGTCCGCATTTTTTCAGTAGAATAAATTTAAACTTATCAAGAGTTTCAGATAATGGGATTTTTACTCCTTCCGCCGGATGCGGATCATAATCACCGTGAATTGCAACAACAGGGCATTTTATCCTCTTTCCAAACCCGATAAGTTTTCCGCTCTTTCTTAATTTGCTTGCTTCATTCCAGATACTTTGAAATATATCGGGTTGATACTCGATTATACGGCTTTCGTTAGTAAAAGGATCAAATGAATCAGCTTTTAACGAAAGTTCTGCAAATTGTTTGAAGAGCTTGCTTTTGTTCCCGGTAAATGGATCACTTAATTCTTTTTGTATGACCGAAAGTTCAGACTTCTCTTTGTTGGTAAGGCGGTTTAATCGTGTCTGCATAATATTTTGCGAGTCCTTTTCTTCGAAAGGACCACTTGCAATAAGAATTATTTTCTTAACCACTGCAGGATATAGTGCTGCATAGATATACACCAGCCATGCACCCCATGAGTGACCGATAAGGTTGACAGGAGGATTCCCGTGCTTTACCAGGATATTGTGTAGTTCCCGAAGCTGTCCCTCAATTGTATTAGCTGTCTGCAACGGTTCAATAATACCAAAATCACCTGACAATACCCGTGCTAAAGGAGCCATTTCACCAGGAGCTCCGGGACCACCATGAATAACTGCAACATTGTATGGTTTACTACCGTATTTCCCGGGGTTGTTCATGGTTTTATTTAGTGACTGGTTAAAACGTATTTTATATTGTTTTATTTTCCTGATATACTATTTATCTGTAAATTTGGTATATTATTTGTGCAATTATCAAAATGCATAATACTTCAACTGTTTTTTAATGCAGAAAGTTATATAATATTGTTGGAATCTTGATAATTTTAATAAAGAGAGATATGAATTGTAAAAGTTTTTTATCCGGACAATATTTTTTTGTTTTAATTCTAATATGGTTTGGATTACTCCAATTTGCCAATGGTGAAGAAAGTTTTGATACACTCCTGTTTCAAAAAATTGAGACATTTAAACAGAAATACCCGGCAGAGATTGTTTTTTTACAAACAGATGGGGATATTTATTCCCCGGGCGAAGATTTGTATTTTAAGGCATATATAAAGGATTATTATTCATCAAGTCCCGGTATTAATAGTAAAAACCTTCAATTATTATTAATTGATTCCCGTGGAAGGCAATTGATGAATAAGTTTTTTCCAATAGAAAATAGCCGGTCGGCAGGAAAGCTTGTATTACATAGCAGTTTAACTGAAGGAAAATATACACTTATCGGTTTTACCGGTTTAATGCAAAACGGCAGTCCGGAAAATGTTTTTTCAAAGGAAATATATGTAAAGAATATTATTTTATCCCCCGTATTGGTAAAACTTTTTGTACCTGATACTATTTATCAGTCATCGGAGAAAGCTAAAGTAACTGTTAATTTATTAATGTCTAATGGCAAACCTTTTTCTAGAAAAAAAATTTCGTATACTGCAAAAATAAATGGAACTCCATTTTTCAGTGGGGAGGAGAAAACCAACAGGGATGGGAATGCAGTGGTTGAGATTACTCTGCCCGATTATAACAGAGGCTCAATAATTTCAGTACAGGTAACAGCAGATCATTTTAATATTGAAGAAAGTAACACTATTCTGATCCCGACACGGGGACTTCCACCAGACATTGAATTCTTCCCTGAAAGTGGTAATCTGATTGATGGACTAGAAACAAAAGTAGGATTTACTGCCCTGGATCATTCAGGTAATCCTTTGGAAATTAAAGGTAGAATAGTTGATGCAAATAATAAAGTTGTTAATAATTTTAAAACCTTGTCTAATGGCTTAGGATATTTTAAATTGACCCCTCAGGCAGAGACCCAATATATAGTTAAAATTATTGAACCTTCAGGTATTGAGCAAACCTTTAACCTGCCGGAAGTTTTACATACCGGGACTAATATTACATTTAATAACAGGACAAAAGATTCCTTGTCTTTTCTAATAAATTCTAACCTGAAAGAATTTTCCCAAATAATTCATGTTATTGCAGAAATGGATGGGATTATTGTCTGGAATAAACGTATTAATCTGAGGAATTCTTTTGCTTTTAAAATGTCGGTTAAGGAGCTGCCCGGTGGAATTATCAGGATAACTCTGTTCGATGAGAACAGAGGAGTACTTGCCAAAAGGGCCGTGTTTCTGGATAAAGTGGGCTCAGATATAAAGGTTGAAACCGACAGGAACGAATATATACCAGGGGAGGAGGTTAACCTTAATATCAGTGCACAAAATTACAGTGGACAACCGGTAATGACAGATATGAGTGTTGCCGTTGTTGATAATAATATATGCCCCGACTGGAATAATGATCCCGATATTTTTACATGGTTTACAATAGGATCTGCGGCGAGGAATTCTTGTTTGCCACCAAACATCTTTTTTAATATGACTGAGGAGGCATACAGAATTATTGATTGCCGGATGTTAACCCTGGATGAAGATAAATTTAACTGGGAAGAGGTTTATAAATCCGAAAAAGATATGCGGAAGAAAATGGGGAAAGATGAATTTATTAATAAAGCTATTGAGTCTTTTCGGTTAAGAGAAAGTGAAATAATAACAGAAATTGAAACTGATCAGTTTTTTTATAAATATATTTTAAAAAATGACCGTGTGTTTCCTGAATATCTATTTGTAAATAGGCGATTTATGGAAAAGAATGATATTAGTTGGAAAAAGCCTGATCAAAAAGAGATTATACAAAGGAAATTAGAGTCTGGCATACCCATTTTAGATGTTATCAAAAGTATTAAGCCGTTCCAGCTTATGGGAGA
>JAUVHQ010000019.1 GCA_030593185.1 Bacteroidota bacterium | reverse complement strand
ATTCTTTTACTCTTCGACTTCTTCACTCTTCCCATTCTTCCATCATTCCAATATTCCTTAATTACATTATAAAGAGTATCTCTCTCAACTGGAGTTCTTCCTGCCTCATTAATAAGTGTTATAAGTTGGTCGGTTGAAAGTGTTGGTTTTTTATCATCTGCACCAGCCATCGAATATATTTTTGTAGTGTCATCAATTGTCCCGTCAATATCATCCACACCGAAAGAAAGGGAAAGTTGGGTTGCCTCTTTTCCTATCATAGGCCAGTATGACTTAATATGAGGGAAATTATCAAGATAGATTCTTGATACGGCAAAATTGCGCATATCTTCAATTGTTGTTACTTCGCCTATATCTGATAGTTCATTATTCAGCATCCTGTATTTCAAGGGGATGAATGCATTGAATCCACCGGTTTTATCCTGTAGTTTTCTTAATTGTGAAAGATGGTCGATCCTGTCGGAGTAATTCTCAATGTGACCATAAAGCATAGTAGCATTCGATGGGATACCTGTATTATGAGCGGTTTCATGAATTTTTAGCCACTCCAGGGTAGATAATTTTTCATCGCAGATCTGTTTACGTATTTCTTCTCTGAAAATTTCGGCTCCACCACCGGGAATAGAATCCAGCCCGTATTCCTTAAGCTTTTTCAGACCCTCATCCAGTGTTTTCCTTGATTTCTTTATCATAAAATCAAGTTCAATGGCAGTGAATGCTTTTACGTGTATCTGTGGAAGGATCTTTTTTATATTTCTTATCATATTTCCGTAATAGTGTAGGTCTCTGTTTGGATGCACCCCCCCGACAATATGAACCTCGGTGACCGGTTTATTTTTGTATTTAGCTACTTTCGAAAGTATATCGTTAATACTGTATTCCCAGGCTCCTTTTTCATTTATTTTTCTACTGTATGAACAGAAGCGACAGTTATAGATGCAAATATTCGTTGGTTCAATATGGAAATTGCGGTTAAAATAGACAAAATTCCCGTTTTTCTTTTTTCGTGTAAAACTTGCAAGTACCCCCAGCAATCCTAAACCGGCTTTCTCATACAAGCAAAGCCCTTCTTTATCATTTATCCGTTCCTGCCTGAAAACCTTATCTGCGATAGTTTTTAAATTGTCAGACAGACCGGTTGATTGTATGATTTCCTTCATCAAGCTAAATAGTTTCAGGAAGTAAAAGTAGAGTTAATATTTTGTATAAGAAACAATGGAGAAAAAAAAAGTAAAGGGGCTGCCTTTACTTTTTAGTTAGATTAAGATTGTATAAATGGAATTATACTTTATGCCTTGGTTCATCAGAAACGGATAGTTTTTTCCTTCCTTTTGCTCTTCTGGCTTTTATAACATTCTTCCCGCCAGGTCCTGACATTCTTTCCCTGAATCCGTGTTTATTCTTTCTTTTTCTGTTTGATGGCTGAAAGGTACGTTTCATGATTGTTAAATATTAATATATGAATTGCTTATGATTTTGAAGTTGCAAAAGTAATATTTTATGTATTTATAACAAAGGATTTTTCTAAGTTTTCTCTTTTTTGCTTAGTCGTTCTCGGAGTCCGACTCCAGTTCGGGCTCCGAGTTGCTGCTACCCTTAATTAGTCGTACCCCGAACTGAAGTCGGAGCACGACTAGCTCCCCTCGGAATCCGACTCAAGTTCGGGCTCCGAGTTGCTGTTACCGTTCAGGCTCCGAGTAATTAAAGTAGTACAGCCCTTTTTCTCTATTAATCAAACAATTATCTACCAATCCTTTATATTCCCGAAATGACGAAAATTCCCATTTATCCGGCTTTTTTTCCAGTCCATGCTTAACATGATTATTATGAATATATACCATACATAAAACCGGATAATCCCTTTCAGGCTGGCTAATGTTTATATTGGTAATACCATTGATTTTGTACCAGGATGGAGTGATTCCATCAATTTTTGTTAAGCAAATGGCTTGTGTGTGTTCCTGGAATAGTGAACCGGTACGTTTTTCCTGATTATTAATGGCTCTGGTATAAGAGCTTAACATCCTGCCAATGGAGTTATTTAACGATACATTATTAAATATAACACGTTTTACTTCAAACATTAGATGAAAATGGCTTGGCATCAGACAACATGCCAAAATATCAGAATAAGGTAAAATGGAAGTCCGGATCTTTTCAATAAAGTATAAATAGTTATAGTTGTGGTAAAATATCTTTTCTTTATTATTACCCCTGTTATATACGTGATAGATATGGCCTTCTTCAAATAGCATAGATTATTGTTTTTATTTTTTCGTGTTTAGTCGGACTCCGAACTCAAGTCGGAGTCCGACTGTTTCTCCTCGGAGCACGACAAGTTTTACCCAAAAGGCAAATAGATAAGCTTCTTTGTTTCAAAAAAGGATTCTTGAAAAGTATCTCTCAGATCGAATATTCTGAGACCTTTTCTGAAGTTTTGTACTTCTTTATCAATATCCCCTCCGGTAAGATAAAAAATGCCGTTAGGCAATTCATTTTTACTTTTTGTATGGAGATTGTTTTTAACAAGATTAACAAATTCCGGGAATGAAGTAACAGCTCTTGAAACAACGAAGTCAAATTTCTCAGTGTACAATTCTGCCCTTAGCTGTATGGTTTTTACATTGTTTAGTTCCAACTTATCAACAATACTAGTGACAACCCTGATCTTTTTTCCTATTGAATCGAGCAGTACAAAATCTGTTTCCGGAAACATAATAGCCAGTGGTATACCGGGAAAGCCACCTCCTGTGCCCACATCAAGAACTCTTGTCCCGGGTTTAAAGCTTATTTTTACTGCAATACTGAGCGAAGGAAGTACATGTTTTTCATAGAGACGGCTTATATCTTTCCGGGATAAAACATTTATTCTCCGGTTCCAGAATTCATATAACCCTGACAATTCGATGAATTGTTGCTGTTGATGGTTCTTAAGGTTTTTGAAATATTTTTCTACCAGGTCAATACCGGTCATAATATCAAAGTGTGGAATAAATAAATGCGTAAATGATTAAATGATAAAATGTCTAAAATGTTACGAGTTTCGTGTTACGAGTTACGAGTTCATGCCTCTTTGCCCTTTGCTCTTATCTCTTCCCTTTTGCCTTCTGCCTTCTGCCTACTGCCTTTTGCCTTTTCTTCTTCTTACTCAACTACTCAACTCTTCATTCTTCCCTTTTGCCCACAGTGAAATATGCTCCTACGTCGCATTTCACGTGGCAAGCTTTTGCCTTTTCTTCTCCTAAAGTGTTAATCGCTGGGATTTTTTTGTTTTAGGATATTATACAATAATTCCCGTGCCCTGAAAAGCTGGGCTTTAACAGTTCCCAGAGGCAGGTTTAGTTCATCTGCAATTTCTTCGTAAGAATATTCCTTAAAATATCTTAATTCAACCAGTTCCCGGTATCTTGGTTTGAGGGTTGTAACAATCGACCGCATGAGTTTTGCTTTTTGTTTCTTAATAAGGTTCTCTTCAGGATCAGGAACCTCAGCCATAATAATATTCGAAGCCCTGTTTTTATCACCGATTTCACGATCGAGGGAGATATGATCAATTCTTTTTTTTCTTATAAAATCGATACAATTATTCGAAGCAATTTTAAACAACCATGTACTGAATGCAAAGTTTGGAGTATACTGTTCAAGATTTTTAAAAGCTTTACCGAATGCTTCAATAGTAAGATCTTCAGCATCACTTGCATTATTTACCATTTTAAGCAGCATATAATAAATAGCTTCCCGGTACCGGTTCATTAATTGGGCAAATGCAGCCTGATCGCCATTTTTAGCACTTTCCACAAGCCTGATATCGAACTGTGCTTTTTCTGAAAGATTGGCGTTCATATTCATTTATTGTAACTATTCAGTGCCTTAAGTTTGGAATGACTAAAATTCAAAATGACTAAAATTGAAGAATCGTGAGACGTGAATTTCCTCATTACCTCATCTCCTCATCACAATTCTTCTCCTTAAACCTCAAACTCTTCTCTTCATCTCCCAGTCGCCTCTTCTCCCGGTCGCCCCTTCGCTTTTCCTCCTTACTCAACTACTCACCTCACTTAACTTTAGTTCACTTTAAGTACTGATTTAGTTATCGTTTATTTGGTTCCGGGCTAAATTTTTTTTTCGATAAAAGAAAAACAAGGTTATAAAAAGGTGCCAGTATATCGAATAGGAACGAAGATAACAATATTTTTTTTTCGTTCAAACGAACCATTGCAAATTTGAAAAAAGTTAACTGAATCATAGCCCTGAATAGAAAGGTGCCAATAACCAACTCAGGGATAACCCATTGAATAAGAAGCAGGATAAGTGCTGTATAGAATATTATTCTGCTAAAAGGTTCAATAAAAAGTAAAAATTTATGCTTGTTTCTGTAATATGCACCCGTTGTAAAATGCCTGCGTTTTTGTTTTGCCCATTCAGAAAATGTTTTTTTGGGGACTGAACGAATATGACTCTTTTTCCCAACCTCAATTAAAGTATTTGTTTTATTCGCATTTGCATTTACAAAAAGATCGTCATCACCTGAATTCAAATGGATATGTGTTGAAAATCCACGGCTTTCGAAAAAGAGAGACCGGCGATATGCAAGATTGCGTCCAACCCCCATGTAGGGTATTCCTGTAAGGGCAAATCCGAAATATTGCATTGCAATAAAAACAGTATCATAACGTATCACCTGGTTCAGTATCCCTTTTTCCTTTTCATATCCGCCATATCCTAAAACAAAAGAAGTATTTTTTTTAAAGCTCTTTTGCATAGTGAAAAGCCATTGGTTTGTTTCGGCATAACAATCAGCATCCGTAAGAAGCAGCCATTCATTTTTCGCGGCTTTAATACCGATAAATAAAGCAAACTTCTTCCCGTGACTGAACTTTTCATCCTTTTTTATTGTTGAAATCTTTAGATGTTTGTGCTTTTTCTTTAGACCTTCCAATACCTGCTCTGTTTCATCTTCCGAACAATCGTTAACTACTATCACTTCATAATCAGGATAATCCTGGTTGAGAATGGAGGGCAGATGTTTTTTTAAATTGTTTGCTTCATCTTTTGCACAGATTATTATTGAAACAGGTTTTTTATGAGCACTGCTATTTGGAGATTTATAATATGCTAATCTGCCGTAAAAAAAGAAGTAGTAAAATAATTGAATAAAGAGACTTAATCCGAAAAGGACCAGTAATATAAGTTCAAAAAGTTTTAAATCCAGACCGAATAAATTAATCATAAAGTATAGAAAGTTAAAAGTTATAAAGTTAAAAGCTTGCCACGTTTACCCTATGAAATTCTTTTTATTTCATCGGGGTGAAATGCGACGCTTGCCGTGCCTGCCCCACAGGGAAGAATGACCGTGCCGGGGTGAAATTTGAGGTACGAAAATATTTCACTGTGGTTACAAGCTGCAAGCCAACAGCTAACAATGTGGCATAGTTATTAAAGATTTTAGTGTTAGGCAAGTACCTAAACCCTATTATTATAATTATTTTTAAACAATACTTAAGAATAGTAGTGTGTCAGAAAATCAGAAACTGCTTTCCAATCTTCCATATAACACTTTATCCTGATAAATCATAATTATATATCTTTGTTGCCGAAATGGAATTTGAAATAGAATCAAGAGATACCGGATCTTCAGCACGGGCCGGCAATATTGTTACCGGACATGGAGAGATACCCACACCGATATTCATGCCTGTTGGTACTGCGGGAACTGTAAAAGGTGTTATGAAGAGGGATCTTGAGGATGAAGTGGGGGCAAAGATAATTCTGGGAAACACATATCATCTTTATTTAAGACCCGGTATTGAAACAATTGAAAAGGCAGGAGGGCTACACAGGTTTATTAATTGGAATCGCCCAATTCTAACAGATAGTGGTGGGTACCAGGTTTTCTCACTGGCGGATAACCGGAAAATTTCAGTGAACGGTATAGATTTTCAATCGCATATTGATGGTTCGAAACATACTTTTACACCTGAGAATGTGATTGATATTCAGAGGATCATGGGCTCGGATATTATGATGGCACTGGACGAATGCACTCCATATCCATGCGTATATAAATATGCAAAAGATTCAATGGAATTGACTCACAACTGGCTTGACAGAGGTGTAAAAAAATACAATGAAACAACATCAAGGTATGGATCAGAACAAATGTTGTTCCCAATTGTTCAGGGAAGCATCTACAAAGATCTAAGAAAAAAATCGGCTGAAAAAATTGCACAAGCCAATCTACCGGGGAATGCTATCGGGGGATTGTCTGTCGGGGAGCCTGCGGAGGAAATGTATGCTATGATAGAGGTGGTTAATGATATACTTCCGGAAAGCAAACCACGTTATTTGATGGGAGTTGGAACTCCTGCCAATATCCTTGAGTCAATAGCTCTGGGTGTGGATATGTTCGATTGTGTGATGCCAACTCGTAATGGCAGGAACGGTATGTTGTTCACAAATAATGGTATTATCAACATAAAAAATAATAAATGGAAAAATGATTTTTCTCCAATTGATCCTGACGGGTCTTGTGAGGTTAGCAGACAATATTCAAAAGCATATTTACGACATTTAATAATTGCCAAAGAGATAACTGGTGCGGAAATTGCTAGTATTCATAATCTGAGTTTTTATCTTTGGCTTGTGAAAGAATCCCGTAACCGGATTATCAAAGGCGAATTTTCTGAATGGAAGAGAAACATGGTAAAAAAGTTGTCTCAGAGATTATGAAATGAGTTTAATAAATATATTTACTTGATTATATACTAATGAAACTACCAGGTTTATTAATTATCGATTATTATATTATAAAGAAATTCCTGGGGACCTTCTTTTTCTCTCTGGTACTGATACTTACTATTGCAGTAGTTTTTGATTTTGCCGAGAAACTGGATGATTTTATTGAACATGAGGCACCTGTAAAAGCAATTATTTTTGACTATTACCTGAATTTTATACCATATTTTGCTTTCCTGTTCAGTCCGCTTTTTACTTTTATAGCGGTAATTATTTTTACATCAAAGATGGCTTATAATACTGAGATCATTGCTATACTTAGCAATGGAATGAGCCTTATGCGTCTTATAGTTCCTTATTTTATTGCAGCTTTTATTATCGCATCTTTTTCATTTGCCTTAAATAATTTTGTTATTCCGCATGCCAACCGTGAAAGACTGGAGTTTGAGGAAATGTATTACCGTGATAATCCGGTACGGTCTAATGAAATAAATATTCATAAACAGGTATTTCCGAATATTTACATTTACATGGAAGATTACAGGAATTTCACAATGACAGGCGATAAGTTTTCGATTGAGGAATTTGATGAGGATGGGAATTTAAAGTCGAAATTAATAGCCGATTTCGTTAAATGGGATACAACAAAAAGGAAATGGGTTATTAGAAATTATTATATCAGGGATATAAATGGATCTGAAGAAACAATAACAACTGGAAAGTTTCTGGATACAACTCTTACGATTCATCCTGATGATTTTTCGAGAAGAGATCTGGCAGTTTCTTCCCTGAATCTGAAAGAACTTGATGAATTTATTGAACTTCAGAGATTACAAGGGGCTGATAATCTTGATTTTTTCCTGGTGGAATGGTATGGAAGATTTGCTAATCCGTTTTCTACATTTATTTTAACCATTATCGGGTTAACTTTATCTGCCAGGAAAATTAAAGGAGGAATTGGGATGCATATAGGGTTTGGTTTGTTTCTTAGTTTCTCATACATATTTTTTATGCAGTTTTCTCAACAGTTTGCTATTGCCGGATCTCTAAATCCTGCTATCGCTGTATGGATCCCTAATATACTCTATTCGATAATAGGGATGGTCCTTTATTATTTTGCTCCCAAATAGCGAATTAAATACCCGGGGGCAGTTAGTGTATTATTGGAATGCTTAAATGATTAAATGAGTAAATGATTAAATGAATAAATGTCTAAAATGTTACGAATCGCCTATTGCTGAATGCCGACTGTAGACTGCCGACTGTGGGCTGCCGACGGATTAGTTACGTATTATTTTATAAACCTGTCAAATATATTTTTTTTAATTACGATGTTTTTGTAATGTTGTACCCTGAATTTAAAAATGGAATAGTTGAAAGTTGAAAGTTTGTAAAGTTGAAAGTGAAGAATAAAGAGCTGAAAGTTGAAAGTTTGTAAAGTTGAAAGTGAAGAATAAAGAGTTGAAAGTTTATAAAGCTCAACGCCTACTTTCTACTTTATAACTTTATAACTTTTAACTTTTAAGTTCAACGCTTACTTTTAACTTTATTACTTTAATTATTAAATTCCAATTAAAACTATTACAGATGGCTTTGAAAAGAAAAATCAGAGAGTTACAAAAAAGACGTGAAAAGGTACTGAAAGGTGGAGGTGATAAGGCTATTGAGAAACAGATATCAATGGGTAAACTTACTGCCAGGGAAAGAATTATATTTCTGCTGGATGATGATTCTTTTAACGAATATGATCTTTTCGTTGAACATGAGGCAAGGGATTTTGATATGGACAAAAAGGTTCTTCATGGTGACGGAGTTGTTATTGGTACCGGTGCTATTTATGGTGCTCCGATTTGTATTTTTGCCCAGGATTTTACTGTTGCCGGTGGATCACTGGGGCTGATGCATTCAAGAAAGATTACAAAGATCATGGATCATGCTTTAAAAATGAGAATGCCATTGATCGGTATTAATGATTCTGGTGGAGCCAGGATACAGGAAGGCGTTAATTCACTTGCCGGTTACGGTGAGATTTTTTTCAGGAATACACTCGCTTCGGGAGTAATTCCTCAAATATCTGTTATTCTTGGTCCTTGTGCCGGTGGAGCCGTCTATTCACCTGCATTAACTGATTTCGTTTTTGTTGTTGATAAGATATCAAAAATGTTTATTACCGGTCCTGAGGTAATTAAAACTGTACTGGGTGAAGAAATTTCCATGGAAGATCTTGGAGGAGCAAAAGTGCATAGTGAGATTACAGGAAATGCTCATTTTTATGCTGAAAGTGAAGTGCAATGCTTTGAGCAGATAAAAGAACTTATTACCTATATACCATGGAATAATTCCAGAAAGGCAAGAGCTTTTGAACCAAAAGATCCGAAAAAGGAATATAAAATTGATGATATTGTTCCTGATAATCCGAAACAACCATATGATGTTCGTGATGTGATAAAAGCTATAACTGACGATTCGGTTTTTTTCGAGGTACAGGAACGATGGGCAAGCAATATTGTTATCGGATTTGGCCGTATGGAAGGACAAACCATTGGTTTTGTTGCAAACCAGCCTCTTGTTCTGGCCGGTGTCCTCGATGTTGATTCTTCTGATAAAGCGGCAAGATTTATCAGGTACTGCGATGCTTTTAATATCCCTATAGTTACATTTGTTGACCTGCCAGGATACATGCCGGGAGTGGATCAGGAACATGCGGGCGTGATCAGGCATGGTGCTAAATTGCTTTATGCATACAGCGAAGCAACCGTTCCAAAATTGACCGTTATCCTGCGAAAAGCTTATGGGGGTGGATATATTGCCATGAACTCCAGGCATTTACGCGCTGATTTTGTTTTTGCATGGCCGGGTGCTGAGATCGCTGTTATGGGTCCGGAAGGTGCGGCAAATATTATTTTCCGTCGTGAAATAATGGGATCTGATGACCCTGAAAAGATTAGAAAACAAAAAGTGAAGGAATACAAGGATAAATTTGCTAATCCCTATGTGGCTGCATCAAAAGGGTATATCGATTCTGTGATCGAACCACAGGAGACAAGGAAACTTCTGCTACATGCTATTGAGGTTTCTCAAAATAAATCCAGTGCCGGACCTAAAAAGAAACATGGTATTCCACCGTTTTAGTTTAACCTCAGTCTGGATACTTTAGCCTGCCTTGCACATTGAAGTAGAAAATAACAGGCAAAAAGTTTAGGATTTAGTCAACTGGCTTTTTAGAAAATAAATCGTTAAAGGATTATTATGAAAAAGTGGAAAAAGAAAGAAATAGAATCTAAACCTAAGTTCAAGACTTTAAATATTGATGGGACCTGTTATAAAACCAATCTGATCTCTAAGTTTGAAAACAGGAAAAAATATACGGTTCCGGATGCCAAAAAAATTATTTCTGTTATTCCGGGGACCATTATGAAAGTTTTTGTGAAAGAAGGACAAAAAGTAAAAAGAGGTGATAATATAATGATCCTGGAAGCAATGAAAATGCAAAACCGGATTAAGTCTCCACGTCCCGGGGTTATTAAAAGTTTAAAAGTGAAAGAGGGGGAGAAAATAGCTAAGGGGGTGCTAATGATGGAACTGGAATAGTGAAATGATGGAATAAAGGAAGTAAAGGGAATAGAGGAACTTTTAACTTTTTACTTAATCGCTCCTGCCATACCAGGTAATGTCCAAATTGCCCATCTGTTTCCGTCTTTTCGTCGAATAAACCATATACTGCTGAACCACTACCTGTCAAAGAACTGTAAATGGCTCCCATTCTGTATAGTTTTTCTTTTATTTTTTTAATGTGGGGGAATTCTGAAAAAACAGGCTTTTCAAAATCATTAAAAATATTTTCTTTCCATTGACTGACAGGGTATTTTATTAGTTTCTTCAGGGATAATCCGGGTTTTGAAGGAGTTATTTGAGAATAAGCTAAACCAGTATCAATATAAATGTCAGGATATACAACCACAAGATAGAATCGGCTAAGGTCAAGAAATATTCGTTGAATTTTTTCTCCTCGTCCTGAAATAAATGCACTACTGTTATTCAGAAAAAACGGACAATCACTACCTATATCTGATGCTATAGCATGCAATTTTTCTTCAGTAATCCCAATATTGAAATTTTCGTTCAGGATGCGTAGTAAAAAAGATGTATCAGAAGAGCCGCCTCCTAAACCTGATCCGGTTGGAATTAACTTGTGCAGATGAATATCAAGCGGAGGTATAGAATATTCTTTTCTTAATAATTCTGTGGTGCGAAAAACCAGGTTCTCCTCCGGAGGTGAATCAATCTTAATACCTGTTGTAACCAGTGAAATACCTTTACCGGAAATTTTTTCCTGTTCAGAAATTTCAAGCATATCGGTCAAACCTATGGGGTATAGGATACTTTCAATATTATGATATCCGTCAGGTCGTTTTCCGGTTACCCGTAATCCTATATTTATTTTTGCATTAGGGAAACAGATCATTGAGTAGGATTTAAAAAATATCAGAATATAGTTTTACAAAGTAATTAAAAAATGGTAATTATTCAGTGTCTTCGCTTCGGCTGCGCTCAGCATAAAAAGTTTGGAGTGCTAAAATGATTAAATGATTAAATGAGGGAATGATAAAATGAGGAAATGTCTAAAATATTACGAATCGCCTATTGCTGACTGCCGATTGTAGACTGCCGACTGTGGACTGTTGACTGTGGACTGTTGACTTTCGACTGATTCGTTACAAATTTTCAACAAATCATATGTTTTTATGAACATTTTATGTTTATAAGAACTGCATTTTTTATGTCATAAGGAAGGTTCAATTTAATATCTTTATGTTCTGGAAAAAAATGGTTTTGGTAGATTTGCAAAGACGAAAGGCGTCGTTTATTAAGTGATAAAAGAATTATTAAATTAAATCACTTACCTGGTTGTGCTGCTTAAACAATAATCTGAGAAAACATCCTTAGATTTATATGCTTAAATGAAGAAGTGTCTAAAGTGCCTAAAATGTTGAATATGATTGATCATTAACATAATTATAACTATTCAATGCCTCAAGTTTACAATGCCTTAAATGTTAAAATTTTATCTTTCTTAAATGACTTTAGGCACTCTTAACTTTAGGCACTTTAAGTACTGATTAGATACAAGTAAATAGTAACAAAAGAAAGTTGAAATATATCAACAAACAATTTCATAATACAAAATACATTATAAAACTATGGCAGTAAAAAGCAGTCCCGGAAAGAAAAAATTATCTCCATTAAACCTTGATGTTGGGAAGGTGCCTCCTCAGGCAGTCGACATTGAAGAAGCAGTGCTTGGAGCAATATTGATGGAAAAAGATGCTGTGATCTCGGTTTTGGATATTCTGAAACCCGAAAGTTTCTACAAAGATGCTCATCAGAAAATATACAATGCAATTGTGGAATTATCGACAAAAGAAAAACCCATTGATATACTTACTGTAACAGAAGAACTCAGGTCGAATGATGAGCTTGAAAGTGTCGGGGGGCCTTTCTATATCACACAACTCACAAATCGGGTTGCTTCATCTGCACATATTGAGTATCATTCACGGATTGTTGCACAGAAGTATATTCAGCGTGAACTGATACGAATTTCTTCCGAGATACAGAACAGAGCATTTGACGATAGTATTGATGTTGATGATCTGCTTGATTTTTCTGAAAGGGAGCTGTTTAATATAGCTGAGGGAAATATAAAAAGAGAAACTGCAAAAATAAATGTCTTGATTAAGAAGGCAATTGAACGAATTGAGGAAGCTGCAAAGCATGAGGAAACCCTTGTGGGTGTACCATCAGGATATACAAAACTCGACAGGCTGACATCGGGATGGCAGAAATCTGACCTTATAATAATTGCTGGCCGTCCATCTATGGGAAAAACAGCTTTTGCCCTGTCAATGGGAAGAACTATTGCCGTTGAACATAATCGTCCAATCGCTTTCTTTTCACTCGAAATGTCATCTGTTCAATTGGTGAACCGTCTTATTGTTAGTGAAACAGAGTTGCCCTCTAACCGAATCAAGAATGGGAATCTTGATGAACATGAATGGAAACAACTTGATACTAAGATAAAACAGCTTGTTGAAGCACCTATTTATATTGATGATAGTCCTGCAATTTCAATTTTTGAATTGAGGGCAAAATGCAGAAGACTAAAACTTCAACATGATATACAAATTATTTTTGTGGACTATCTTCAGTTAATGACCGGACCACCTAATACATTAAGTCGTGAACAGGAGGTTAGTTCTATTTCCAGATCATTGAAAAGCATAGCAAAAGAACTGGATATTCCAATTGTTGCCCTGTCGCAATTGAACCGGTCGGTTGAAATACGTTCGGGAAGTAAAAGACCACAACTTTCTGACCTTCGTGAGTCAGGTGCCATTGAACAGGATGCTGATATGGTTGTTTTTATTCACCGCCCGGAGAAATATGGTATATTTGAGGATGATGATGGTAACTCCCTGGTGGGACTGGCAGAAATTCTTTTGTCTAAGAATCGTAACGGACCAATAGGCGATATTATTTTGCGTTTCCGTGAAGAGTTTGCCAAATTCACAGAGTTGGATGAAATACCTGTTAGTGAAATATCATCAAATGATGATTTGAAAACTTATACGGTTGGATCAAAAATGAATAGCTATTCCGGTCAGAAAGGAAAAGGGGGTTCAAATAATAATCCTGAAGCAAGTAATGAACCACCTTTCTGATACGAAACGTAGTTAGGAGGGAACAAATGATATTGGTAACTTAAATATTGAGGAATAGTAAATAGCTGCGTTTTGAAATTTGGAGATTTTAAATTTAGTAAGGGTATTTATGAAGGTCTGGAAGCAATGGGTTTTGATAATCCAACACCTATCCAGGAAAAAGCAATACCTCCAATTCTCAGGAAGCAGGATTTAATAGGTTGTGCTCAAACCGGTACCGGTAAAACAGCGGCTTATATCCTTCCTCTTCTTGAGCATATTTCCAACGAAACTTCAGGAAAAGGACAAATACATACACTTGTCCTGGCTCCGACACGTGAACTGGCTATGCAGATAGACCAGCACTTTGAAGGGTTTTCGTACTTTGTTCCTGTTAGCAGTATTCCTATCTACGGAGGTGGGGATGGCTTAACCTGGAATCAACAAAAAACTGCTTTGGTTGAAGGAGCAGATGTTATCGTTGCTACACCGGGCAGATTAATGGCACATATTCAATTAAAATATGTTGATTTTAGTTCACTGTGTTGCCTGATACTCGATGAAGCTGACAGAATGTTGGATATGGGGTTTTATGATGATATTATGAAAATCATATCCGGCTTGCCTGTTTCAAGGCAAACGTTAATGTTCTCAGCAACTATGCCTACTGAGATCCGGCGTATGGCAAAAAAAATCATGAATGATCCTGTTCAAATTGACCTGGGTATTGCCAAACCGGCCGAAGGGATAATACAGGGGGTTTATTTGCTTAATGAGGAGCAGAAACTGCCTTTGGTAAAACAACTTCTTAAGGGGAAAAAGCTGAAAAGTATCCTGGTTTTTAGTTCAACAAAAAAGAAAGTAAAAACTCTTGAAAAAGAGATGCAAAAGTTGGGTTTCAAAGTCAGGGCTATACATTCAGATCTGATCCAAAAAGAAAGGGAAGATGCCTTGCTGAAGTTCAGAAACAAGAGAATCCAAATGTTGGTGGCAACAGATATTATTTCCCGGGGAATAGATATTACGGATATTGACCTGGTTATTAATTTTGATATCCCTAATGATCCTGAAGATTATGTACACAGGGTTGGAAGAACTGCAAGAGCTGAATCAACAGGAGTAGCCCTGACTTTTGTTAATCGAAAAGAAGGTAGAATTTTAGACAGGATCGAGTCTCTTATTGGATATAAGATCCATAAAATGAAAGTCCCATAATTTTAAAATTCCGATACAATCACCTAAACTTGGTGTATGACTAAAAGAAACAGATACTTATTAATAACTTTTTTATTTCTTATTTTTTCATGTTTTTCTTCTGCGCAAACTGATAAATTAAATCATTTAATCGACAAATGGCACAAAGCTGCAGCAGATGCCGATGCGGTAACTTTCTTTGGTTTTATGTCGGATGATTGCGTATATATTGGTACTGATGCATCTGAACGATGGGTTAAGAAAGAATTCTATCAATTTGCAAAGCCACATTTCGATAAAGAAAAAGCATGGGAATTTGATCCGATAGAAAGAAATGTGTACTTTTCGGAAAACCGCAAATTTGCATGGTTCGAGGAATTACTGGATACCTGGATGGGAGTATGCAGAGGATCGGGTGTTCTGAAGAAAGCACCTGAAGGATGGAAAATCTGCCACTATCATCTTTCTATTGCTGTACCAAATGAGAAAATAGACGAATACCTTGAACTTATTAAAGTAGAAAAACTGGAAAGGCCTTAAATAATGGAAATTGTATTTTTATTAATCGGTTTATTTCTCGGAACAGGTATTATCTGGCTGCTACTGCATTTTAGATATGATGCAAAAAGAATATCATCAGACGAAAAACTTATATACCTGGAAAAGGAACTGGAAACAAATCGAACTGATATAACCCGGAAAGAAAATCAAATAATTGATTTAAACCGGAACCTGTCAGGGAAAGAAGCTGATCTTAGAAATATCAGTGAACGTTTACTCGAACAAAAAAGTGAATTGGAGAAGATACAGGATAAGTTCAGGTTGGAATTTAAGAATCTTGCTAATGAAATTCTGGAAGAGAAAACCAAAAAATTTACTGAACAGAACAAGAGTAACCTGTCCAATCTGCTTGGTCCTTTAAAAGAAAAAATCACAGATTTTGAAAAGAAAGTTGACCAGTCGAATAAGGAGAGTATTGACCGGAATGCTGCTTTGCGCCAGCAGATTAATAGTTTGAAAGAATTGAACCTGAAAATGACTACAGATGCAGAAAATCTTACGAAAGCGTTGAAAGGCGAGTCTAAAACAATGGGGAACTGGGGTGAATTTATTCTTGAAAGTATATTGGAAAAATCAGGTCTTGTAAAAGGACGTGAATATGAGATACAGGAATCTGTCAGATCTGAAGAAGGAAATCAAATGCGACCTGATATTGTTGT
>JAUVHQ010000341.1 GCA_030593185.1 Bacteroidota bacterium | reverse complement strand
CACAAAAACCCATGGCGCAAACCCGCTCGTGAACTTCCATGTGAAAAAATCCGGATACTGTTGCGCAACCGTTATTTAATCATTTTTATTTGTGCATTAATAATACATGGAAGTTTCATGATGTGAGATTGAACCGGTAATTATAATATTATCATTGCAAATTTAGCCTAATAAAAATAAGGAAAAATTTATTATATTTAAATTTTACTAGCACAAATATAATCAACTTCTTTGTTAATAGTAACGGGGTAATAATGAGGGTTAAAAAAACTATTGGGTTTCAATTACTTTTTTTCTGTCTGTTTATATGGAATAATTATGCTCAAACTTCAACCAGGGTCAACCTTGCTCCTGAAGCAAACAGTTTGAGTATTATATCAAATGATATAAATTCCCTTAAAATACAATTTAAATTATCCTCGTATGATCTTCTTCCCGTGAGCACCAGTGAAGGAGACTTTATCAGATTGATTGCAAAAGGTTTTCAGACAAACTATAATGAAGGACTTCCGGAATTACCGGAATTGAACAAATTAATAAATATCCCGGCAGAAGCAGAAATAAGAATAGTGCTAAAACCGGTAAAAGAGAAAGAAATTCCACTGGCACAATATGGTATACGGGATAAAATATTTCCATCACAACCATCCAGACAAAAACAAATAGTTTCAGATAGTCTTGAATTTTTTTATAACAAACCATTTTATTCTCTTAACAGGTTCAATAAGGATAAATTTATTGAAGTAGAAGAAATAGGAAATATACGGGGACAAAGAATAGCGGGATTACAAATCTCTCCATTTCGGTATAATCCTGTTTCCAATATATTGAAAGTTATTTATGAAGCTGATATTGAGATTATTTTTAAGAATCCCGATATTGAGCAGGATAAATTGTTAAAAAATAAATATAAAAGCCGGGTATTTGAAAAAACTCTCAGCAAGATCCTTAACTACAAAGCGGAAGAGACAAAAAGCCCGGGGATTGAAAAACCTGTTAAATATGTCATCCTTTCAGATACAATATTTCACGATATTCTTCAACCTTTTATCAAATGGAAAACACGGAAAGGATTTAATGTTATTGAGTTATACACCGGAGAAAATGGGGCAGGCACCACGCGGGAGGAATTGAAGGATACATTAAAAGGAATTTACACCTCTGCCACACCTGAAAATCCTGCTCCAACATTTCTATTGATTGTCGGTGATGTTGAACAAATACCAACATCTCAGTCTTCAGGACAGGTTACTGATCTTTACTATGCAGAATACGATGGTAATGGTGACTATCTGCCGGACGTTTTCTATGGTCGTCTTTCAGCCAGGGACACATCGGAGCTTATCCCGCAAATTGATAAGATCATGGAATATGAACAATATCTGTTCCCTGACCCTTCATTTCTTGATGAGGCAGTAATGATTGCAGGTATGGATGCCTCCTATGCCTCAACCTGGGGAAATGGGCAGATCAACTACGGAACCAACTATTATTTCAACCCTGCTCATGGTATCAATTCTCATACATACCTTTACCCGGAGTCAGGGAGCAATTCTGAAGAGATCATACAAAATATCAGTAACGGGGTTGGGTTTGTCAATTACACCGGTCATGGGGAATACAACAGATGGTTAAGCCCGGAATTTCATATTAATGATATTGACAGCCTCAAAAATTTGAGTAAATATCCTTTGATGATCGGAAACGGTTGCTCAACAACCACTTTTCAACTGGGTGAATGTTTAGCTGAAGCACTTGTAAGGGCAGAAGGAAAAGGAGCGCTTGGATATATCGGGTGTACAAACGACTCATACTGGGATGAAGACTTTTACTGGGCTGTAGGACTTGGGCCTATATCAGCTAATCCTTCATATGCAGAAACCGGATTGGGAATGTACGACCGCGCATTTCATGATAATGGAGAACCGGAAACAGACTGGTACACAACCCAGGGGCAAATGATGTACGCCGGGAACCTTGCAGTTACAGAAAGTAATTCAATATACAGTAAATATTACTGGGAGGTATATACCCTGATAGGCGACCCGTCATTAATGGTATATTTTTCTGTTCCTGATCCAATGGTAGTAACTGTACCGGACACATTGCCTGTAGGTATTTATAATCTTCATTTTCAATGCGAACAAAATGCTTATGCTGCTCTTTCTATTGACGGCAAATTACTGGATGCAACCTACACTGATGCATCAGGTGTTGCTATCCTCGAGTTTCTGCCTGTTGACTCAGTAAAACTTGCTGAACTGGTAATTACCAAACAAAATCGAAGACCATTTATTGACACTTTAAGCATTGTCGCGGATAATGGACCTTACATTACTTATAAGGACCACATTCTGGAAGACACTGCCGGAAATTACAATCACATAGCTGATTACGGTGAAACCATAGGAATTACCCTTACTGTAGAAAATGCCGGACCTGAAAATGCCGGTAATGTGATAATAAAATTATCTGCAACCGATTCATTCATCCAGGTTCTGGATAGTATCGAAGCATTCGGGACAGTGAATGCATACACCGATTCAACTATTCAATATGCCTTTCAGATAAAAATAAAGGATAGCATTCCGGATCATCATATGACGACCATTCATCTGGAAATTACTGATTTAGCCGGAAATAAATGGGATTCATATTTCAGAATTGAATTAAATGCTCCCGTA
>JAUVHQ010000347.1 GCA_030593185.1 Bacteroidota bacterium | reverse complement strand
CACAACAAAAAACCATTGTAAATTTCTGGCAAATAGTTTTGTACTGGAAATTGTGTCAACATTCACGGAGCGCTTCAAGTATCTATCCGATTTAAAGTGGAGGACCAGCAGTGTCACTGCAAGGGTTCCAAGGAAGCCGGTTAAGAGGCTCCGGATATCCGTTGAAGCTGAAAGGGTATTAGTCTGGACAGCTCCTCTCCATACAGAGTTAAGCGCCACGATAACCCCTCTGTTGAAGAGCACACCGGCAAATATCCCTGCAAGGCTGCCAAGGAAAGCAATTATTGCTGTTTCAAAAAACAGGATCTTTTTTATCAATTGTCTCCTGAAGCCAATAGCCCGCATAATAACTATATGATCTTTCCTGCTTTCAAAGTAGGTTGTGACTATCAGTGACAGCAAAACCAGGGATGAGACAATAATGAAAAAGCCCAGGCTCAGGAACAGGGTGCTGAAATCAACACTATTGGAAGCTGCTTTAATTGCATTACCCCGTGCATCGATTATCCTGAAACCGTTTTTTAAAGGATCAATATGGCCCGATAACTGTGCCATTATATTTTCAGAACTTGCAGCCACAGGGAACCTTATATTAGTAGCCGGACCAAAATTATTGCCCCATATTTCTTTACCTCGTTCATAACCTATGAAAGCCTTGGGTGTTCCCTTGTAACTATACCAGTAATCCTCATCTTTTTGCCTGATATCATCCATATTAACATGTACACCGGCTTCCCACCTGCTGCATGTCTCACTGCCTGAAATTCCAGGGAACTCAGGCATAAGAGAAGCATCACCCCAAATATCTTCCATTTCAACTACACGACTGATCACAAACCTACTACTCTCCTCTTCAATTTTATTGAATGTACCATTGATATAATATGCCATATCCAGGGTATCTCCCACTGCCGCCCCAAGGTCTTCGGCAAGCCAGCTGTTTATAATAATACTGTCGCCTGATGGAGCATTATCGTATAGCCCGCCGGGCAGGGCGGAGACAAAAGAGTAAGGTGTCGACCTTTCCTTTAAGCTGATCCTGTTGGCAAGGTATGTAATACCCGGTTTTGCACCCGGTAAGGCATCCATTATTTCACTGACCAACTCTTCGTCGATAAATATTCTGTCAGAAACAAATTCGAACTGGCTGGTAGCTTCAACCCTCCTGAGGTTCAGACCAATATCGGACGGTTGCAATACTTTCCTGAAATATCCCCCGGTCTGTTCAATGGAAAATGAGGGATCATATTTGAGCAGTATCCTGTTGGTCTTAACTTTGTCAGGAAAGAATTGCTTAAGGTCATCCCGGTGAATAAAAATATTTTTTGGCTTGATCTGGTTTATACCAAGAGAGAAATTAGCCGGGCTTTCATTTTCAAGGATATGGGAAACGACAAGGATTAATGATTCAAAAGAGCTTTCTTCTGCTGAAAAGGGTGAATTGGCGGGGATGTCCGAGACCGTAGCAAACCTTACAATGATCTCATCACCGGTTTCTATTTTCAACTCCCGGGATAGCTTACTGTTTATCACAGATTCACCCCGTTTAATATTTACGCTGCCTGACGGGTTATTGAAAATGAAAAAATCATTGTCCACACCTGTCACCTGGCAGTTTAAGACAGTCTCTCCATTGCCGAAATTTCTTGCCCATCCGCTCATTTCAGTTATCGCCACACAGGGAGTGCCGGACAATTCCTCCATCCTCTCAGTTAACGACACAGGAAAATACCTGGCTCCGGAACTGATAATAAAACCGGTATTACCCAGTCTTTCTTCATTATTCTGTCTCAGGCTTTTCCTTACTGAACTGCCGGTAAGCAATGAGCCGGTGATAATGGCTGCCAGCAGCAAAATCACTAAAAACTGATACAGGGCCGGAAGCCTGTAATATAATAACGAACGTTTTATAATATGGAAGAGACCCTGCTTCATCTGATAGTATTTACTTACCTTTCAAGGGGATAAGTGACCCGTTTTTCAATTCAAACACCTTGTCCATCTTCTTTGCAAGGATTATGGAATGAGTTACAGTTATAATAGTTGTTTCATATTCCCTGTTCATCTCGAGGAGCAGGTTGGCGAGTATGTCGGCATTCTCGTTATCCAGAGATCCTGTTGGTTCATCTGCCAGCAGCAGTGACGGTTTATTTACCAGCGCCCTGACAAGTGTTACCCTCTGAGCTTCACCTCCTGATATCTGGTGTGGCAACTTCTCTTTCAGTTCTGCTATTCCGCATTTTACCATAAGGTCAGATATATAATCCCGGGTATTATCCGTATCATTTTTTTCAGGCGAAGAAGCCAGTAATGGAAGCTCAATATTCTCAATTACAGAAAGATATGGGAGTAAAAGGTGATCCTGGAAAACAAACCCGATATTATTGTGCCTGTACTGTGCTGCCTCCTCCTGATTGAGCCCACTCACCTCTTTGCCGTTGTATTTCACCTCACCTGTTTCTGTTTGATCGAGTAGCCCGATAATATTGAGCAGTGTGGTTTTACCTGAACCTGATGGTCCGGTTATCGCTAAGGTATCTCCTTTTTCAACTTTTAGCCCGAGGTTCTTGAGAACCTGACCACGTTGCGGATACGACCTGGAAATATTTTTAAGT
>JAUVHQ010000269.1 GCA_030593185.1 Bacteroidota bacterium | reverse complement strand
TTGCAATGAACCAATAAATAATCATCAAAATAAATAGCCCTGAGTTTATCGAAATATGCTACATCCATAGTGGCGATCCGGTTATCTTTTGCCCATTCCAGAAATTTATTTTTTGTACTTTTATAGGATGCATAGGAAGTTGCGCGGATAGAAGGCCTTTTAATCTCTAAAGCATACTCAACTGCTTCGGACAGGGTGAATGATTTTCTTTCTTCTTCCCCGGACTCAATTGTTTTGCCAACGTCAATGTGATAACCTTCATCTAACAGTTCGTTTATCTCGCGGATCATCCTGTTGGCGTACCTTTTCCTTTCCTGGGATGTAGTGTAATGGTTCACATCATAAGTTCGCTTCCTTACAAGGGAGTCCTTCTGAACATCCCAGGCATAGAATTCTATGTACCAACGTTTTTTAAGATCTCCGTTACAATCATTCAACCGGGCAGCTTTGAATGGATATTTTTCTTCTTGCGGGTTCAATTTTGTTAAATTGAATTTGGCGCAGCTTGTGCCAAAAGTTGGCGCAGATGCAGAATTGTGAAAACCAACGCCCTGATTATGAGGGCGTTGATCGTCTTTTGGGTGGATGATGGGATTTGAACCCACGACCCCTGGAACCACAATCCAGTGCTCTAACCAACTGAGCTACACCCACCATGTATGCTTATTAAAAAAACTTATGCCTATCAATCCGGTGCAATAACACTCATGACTTTGAACTACAAAGATAGATATTAACCTCTGTTTTTCATAAAAGAATAAAATATTTTTTTCCTTACTTCGAGCTTCAAACTTCAACCCCGTCCGGGGTTATGTTTTTGCGATGTATTGTTACCCCGGGCGTAACCGGGGCGACCAGACTTTATGCCCTCCAGGCTTATTCTTTCTTCCTACTTATCTACTCGCCTCTTACTCAACTACTCAACTCTTCTCTTCTTTCTCTTCATTCTTCCCTTTTGCCTTCTGCCTTCTGCCTTTTGCCTTTTCTTCTCAACTTTAGTTCACTTTAGGCACTTTTAACTTTATTGTTTGATTATCTTTGTCGCGCTTTTGCAATTCAGTAACTCAATTGCTCCGGCTAAACAGTATTGAAGTTTGAGATCATCTAAATTTATAAATAACATATCTGCCTTGCAGATATTTCAATTATCCAGGTTTAGTACCTTCCTGGTAATAAGTATTTTATTTACAAAGAGCTATCTTTCTCCTGAACAGATTGGGGTTTTTGAAGTTTTTTTGTTTATAGCAAGTTTTATAAGTTTTTTCTGGGTAACAGGTCTGATTCAATCCTTCCTTCCTCTCTATAAAAATAATAAAGCATTTTCAAGAGATGGTGAAAATAATTCAACTAAATCTCCGGAGATATTTAATGCTTTTATTCTGCTTGCCTTCTTCAGTCTTGTTGCTTATTTTTTCGGATTGAGCCTAAAACAAAATTTTTCTGTTTTCGGACTATCAGGAGACGTCCCATTCATAAATCTACTTCTGGTTTATATATTGCTTAGTAGCCCATCTGTACTTATTGAGTATATATATTTAGTTAAAAACAAATCGGCAACTATTATCTGGTACGGAACAATTTCATTTAGTCTTCAGCTTGGGTTTGTGATAATCCCAATTTTTCTGGGATATGATATTGTATATTCTATATGGGGACTGATAGCAATATCCATCCTGAGATTAATATGGTTGTTTTTTCTATTGGCAAAATATGCTGAGATCAGATTCTCTTTTCCTTTCATAAAAGAACATTTAAGGCTCGGAGCTCCATTGATAATTAGTGCTTTGCTCAGCGGATCAGCTCAATATATTGACGGTGCAATAGTTACAAGTATGTTTGATGCCAGTACTTTTGCTATTTTTCGTTATGGAGCAAAAGAATTCCCTCTGGTTATTTTGTTGGCAAATGGTTTGAGTAATGCTATGCTTTCCGAGTTTTCTACTTCCGCTAAAATTATGAGCTCAATGGAAGTGCTAAAGCGCAAATCTGCCAGGCTGATGCATTTTTTGTTTCCAATCACATTAGTCGTGATGTTTTTTACGCGGTGGCTTTATCCCATTATGTTTAATGAGAACTTTACAAGAAGTGCCGATGTGTTTCTTATTTACTTATTGTTGATCATTTCCAGACTTGTTTTTCCGCAGACAATATTGATAGGAATGAAGAAAACAGGTGTTATTTTAAGAGCCTCACTGGTTGAGATAGTATTAAATATTGGCCTTAGCTTATATCTTGTACAGTTTTACGGACTGGCAGGTATAGCTCTTGCTACTGTAATAGTATATATTGTTGAAAAAGTATATCTTATAGGGTATCTTTATACAAAACTCAAAATTAAACCAACACAATATATTCCTGTTAATTATCATTTAATTTACAGTGCGATATTGATTATTTTGTTTGTTCTGATTGACCACCGGATTATCGATTTCTTCTAACTTAATTCGATATGGAAACCTGAATTCATTATAAATGTTTAAATGTGTAAATTTGAAAAAGAAATTTATCTTTGAAATCAGGACAGTATCTAATACTTATACTTATTATGCTTAGAATTTCCTGTGGAAATTGTCAAATGTGAATGAAATTGTTCCGAATAAGCTGAGTTACATGGAAGATCTTGAGAAATATTTTGAAAAGTTCCGGAAGAATATTATTGGTAATAATTATGAGTATGAAACTCCTTATGGGATAAAAAAAATAGTCTATAACGATTGGCTTGCCGGTGGCCGGTTATATGCTCCCATTGAAAAGAAAATCTCTGAAACTTTTGGTCCGTTCGTTGCTAACACACACACTGAAACCAACGAAACCGGGACATTGATGACTTACAGCTACCACCATGCTCATAATCTGTTAAAGAAACACGTAAATGCAGGCCCGAATGATGTTATCATTACTGCAGGTTTTGGTATGACAGCCGTGATTAACAAGCTTCAGCGGATCATTGGTCTTAAGGGTTGCGGTAATATCAGGAATAAGGAATGTTTAAAAGAGAAAGAGAAACCGGTGGTTTTTGTGACCCATATGGAACACCATTCAAACCATACTGCCTGGTATGAAACCCTTGCTGATGTTGTAGTTCTTAAACCTGATAAAGATCTCTTAATTGATCTCGGTGAATTGCGAAACCAGCTTTTCAAATTCAAAGACAGGAAATTTAAAATAGGTTCTTTTACCGCTTGTTCAAATGTGACCGGAATTATTACTCCATATCATGAGATGGCAAAAATTATGCATGAATATGGTGGATTATGTTTTATCGATTTTGCTGCGTCAGCACCTTATTTTGATATCAATATGCATCCTGAAGATCCTATGGAAAAACTGGATGCGATATTCTTCTCCCCGCATAAGTTTCTCGGAGGTCCCGGATCAGCAGGTGTGCTTATTTTCGACTCGGCAATGTATCATAGTGATGTGCCGGATAATCCCGGAGGAGGAACAGTAGAATGGACAAATCCATGGGGGGAGTATAAATACATAGATAATATTGAAGTCAGGGAAGATGGTGGAACCCCGGGATTTCTGCAAACTATACGGGCAGCACTTGTAATAAAATTAAAGGATCAGATGG
>JAUVHQ010000024.1 GCA_030593185.1 Bacteroidota bacterium | reverse complement strand
AACACAAAGAAGACAGGTGGTATAATTCCGTAGGAGCTTCAGGTGCGGTATCTGCTATAGTTTTCACCAGCATTTTCTTTGCACCACTCAATAAATTATTCCTTTACTTTATACCCCTACCCGGAATTATCGCAGGTATTTTGTACCTGGTATATTCACAGTATATGAGCAAAAGAGGCAAAGACAATATTAACCATGACGCCCATTTTCTTGGAGCAATTTTTGGTTTTTTATTTCCGATTTTTATTGATCCCGGATTAATAAAACTCTTTTTTCAGCAATTGGGTTTGTGAAACGTGAGACGTAAAGAGTGATGCAGTGATGTCCCGAGAATTGGCAAATCTCTGATTTGCATTAATTCTCGAGGATCCTCGAAAAAATATGAAATCAAAAATTTCTGTTTTTTCGGGACAGTGAGGCAGTGTAAAGAGCAAAGAACTCCGTATAACGTATAACATTTAACGTTTAACTTACTAACTTTACTTACTTAACTTAACAAAATGCAAAAAGCCATATTTCTTGACCGTGACGGGGTTCTGCTCAATGAAGCCGGATATTACTATATCTATAAAACAGACGATATGAGAATGAATAATGGAGTTGTCGATGCCCTGAAAAGATTCACTGATATGGGATTTTTATTGATTATAATTACAAACCAAGGTGGAATAGCAAAACAAATTTATACAAAAGAACATGTTGAAAAGATCCATAATGAGCTAAAAAAGCAATTTGAAATTGAGGGGATAGATATAAAAGAATTTTACTATTGTCCGCATCACTCTGATATTGAAAAATGCCTATGTAGAAAACCTGAACCTTTACTCATTGAAAAAGCTCTGGCACGTTTCAATATTGATCCGGACAAATCTTATATGATTGGTGATAATGAGAGAGATATTGAGGCTGGAAAGCAAGCCGGATTATCAGGTATCAAAATAAAACCGAATCAAAACCTGCTCGATGTACTGCCATTCTTCCATTAGTTCATACCAGGGTTTTCGGGAAAATCAGCCCACATTCTGTATTTTTTACCTAATTTTTGTAATATCTCCTTCCAGATATTCTCATCAGGATCACGCATAATAAAACCAGGCTCCAATTCAGTAATTAACCAGGAATTCTCAGAAATTTCATTTTCAAGTTGTCCTGGTTTCCATCCTGAGTATCCAATAAAAAATCTTATTTGAGTTTTATCAAGCTTCCCTGTAGTTATAAGAGTTTTAACAGCATTAAAATCACCACCCCAAAAGATATTCTTATAAACCTGCACACTTTTGGGAATAATATCACCCATTGTATGCAGATAATGAACTGTGTTGGTCCCAACGGGTCCTCCCAGCGATACCTTAACGTCGGTGTCAGGAAAACCTTCAAGCACCTCATTAAGAGGGGTTTGCACCGGCTTGTTCAGGGCAAATCCAATGGTTCCCTCTTTATTATGCTCTGTCAGAAAAACAATGGAACGTTTGAAATATGGATCCCTGAGGAAAGGTTCAGAGATCAGTATCCTTCCCTGTTTCGGGTGTTTTTCTCCCGGTTCAACTGAAAAAAAATCGAAATCTAACTCCATAATTTTAGCTACTGCAAGAAAACTAATAAAACAAAACTTATTTTATAGTCAAAGTTAAGAAAAATCAATTACATTTTTCCCTGTCAATATAACCAATTATACTAAAACGTTTTATTTGCTACAAATAGAGATTATGGTTATGTTTGTGGTGAAGTGTATTAAGAATTTTAGTTATTTTAGACTTTTAAAATTTCTCTTAAAAATGAAAAGGTTTTTTCAAGTCATTATTGTTTTATCCCTTCTGTTTAGCGCATGTACAAGCCAAAAGGAATTGCTATATCTCCAGGATATAGATACCGGGACTGAAGACAATATTTTTTTTAAACAATCAATCGATTATAAAATACAAAAGCAGGACATACTTTATATTAGAATATATAGTATGAATCAGGAGGCAAACGAAATATTTAATTTAACATCCGGAAGGTATCAGCAAAACCTTTTCCAGAATGAAACCAGCCTTTTTATCAATGGTTATAGCGTAAACGACTCCGGTAATGTTGATTTACCCATTATCGGTAATGTAAATGTATTATACAAAACAGTTGAAGAAGCTAAAAACACAATTCAGTCACAGGCAAATGAAATTCTTAGGAACTCATCTGTGGTTGTAAAACTTATAAGTTTTAAGTTTTCGGTTCTTGGTGAAGTTCATGGACCCGGTATGTACAGGAATTATAATAACCAGTTAACAGTGCTTGAAGCAATTGCAATGGCAGGAGATATCACTGATTATGGCAACAGGAAAAATGTTCTGATTATCAGACCAACAAAATCAGGAACTGAAACTTTTAGGATCGATCTTACAAGTAGTAAGGTTCTCTCCTCCGAAGGATTTTTCCTGCTTCCAAATGACATCGTTTACGTGGAACCTCTCAGCACCAAAATGTTTAGGATCAATGCCCCTACACTTTCTATATTTCTCTCAACCATAAGCACTCTTATATTGATTTTAAATTTTATTAATTTATAGCATAGAATGGAATACGGCACCGACCATATCTACCAGGAAGAAAATATTGACATTAAGAAATTTCTTTTCAAGATACTTTCTAACTGGTATTGGTTTGCACTATCTTTATTCCTCACCATTACAAGTGCATATCTGATAAACAGGTATTCTGAACCAATATATAGTGTCAATGCTACGGTTATTGTCAGAGATGAAGAAAAAGGGGGTGGACTCATAGGTGCTGAAAGAATCATTGAAAGTGTTGATATGTTCAGCAACCGCAAGAATATACAGAACGAAATTGGTATTCTGAAATCATATTCCCTTGCCCAAAAAGTTATGAAGGAACTGGATGATTTCAAGATAACCTATGTTAATGTAGGACGCAGGGGAATTGCAGAATCCAAACTTTATATCCAATCACCGCTAATTGTAAAGCCCGATACATCAGTCGCTCAACGATACGGATACGCGGTTTATGTAAATATTATTTCAGAAACGGAATATGAACTGGAGATTGATGAAGAATCCAATATAAAAAAACGAATGAAATTCGGCGAACCCTTTATCAACGAAGATTTTAACTTTACTATCGGGTTAAGGGATAAAATGAATTTTTCCACTGAAAACCTGTCATCCGGAAAGTACTATTTCATATTCAATAGTCTTAATTCACTCACCAGCAGGTATAGAAGCAAACTTAGTGTTGCGGTAACTGATAAAGAAAGTTCAATACTGACTCTTTCCACCCAGGGGTATGTTGCCCGGCAGGAAGTCGACTATCTAAATAAGCTTATGGAAGTATTTATCAGATCTGATCTGGAGGAAAAGAACCTGACTGCTGTTAATACTATTAAGTTTATTGACGATCTGTTAATGGAAATTACCGATTCGCTCACATCGGCTGAATCCAATTTAATGCAATTTAGGCAATCCCATAAGATCCTTGACATTAGCAGAGAAGGGTCTGCGGTTCTTGAAAAGCTTGAATCATTTCAACAAGAAAGAAATCAGCTTGATATTAAACTTAAATACTATAATTATCTTCTTGATTATATTAAAAGTAAGTCGGACTTCAAAGATATTATAGCCCCTTCGGTCCTGGGTATAAACGATCCTGTATTAATATCACTTCTAACACAATTATCTGACCTCTATTCTAAGAAAGCAGAGTTGCTTTTTGCCGCGAAAGAAAACAACCCTTTAATAGATATTACAACCCGAAAGTTGAAAAATACCATAGAAGGACTCTTGGAAAATTTAGAAAACCTGATCCATTCCACTAATATTGCGATGGTTGATATGGACAAAAGAATTGGTGAAGTCGATAAAGAGGTAAGAAAATTACCTGCTACTGAGAGAGAACTTATTGGGATTGAACGAAAATTCAATCTGAATAATGATATTTACACATATCTGCTGGAGAAAAGGGCGGAAGCAGGAATTGCTCAGGCATCAAACATTCCTAATAACAAGATCCTCGATATAGCCCGCGTTGATAATGCCACAAAAGTTTCACCTAAGAATTCAATGAACTATATGATAGCACTGGTTATTGGATTAGCAATTCCTCTGTTTATCATCCTGCTATTCGATTATTTCAATAACAAGATTATTGACAGGTCTGATATTGAAAATAATACAAATGTTTCTATTCTCGGATCTATTGGGCATAATCACGGTGAATCTGACCTTCCGGTAATACAAAATCCAAAGTCATCCATAGCCGAATCATTCAGATCCATTCGAACCGGTATTCAGTATCTGTTACCCGAAAAAGAAAGGAATGTAATTTCAATTTCGTCAACCATAAGCGGTGAAGGAAAAACCTTTGTGGCTACAAACCTTTCTATTATTATTGCAATGTCAGGCAGGAAAACTCTGCTCGTGGGATTAGATATGAGGAAACCCAAAATACATAAAGACTTTAATATTAATAATGATGAAGGTTTGAGCACTTACCTGATTAATGAAACAAGTTATGAAGATATTATCCGGTCTACTGATATTGAAAATCTTTACATTGCAACTTCCGGACCCATACCTCCCAACCCTGCGGAACTTCTCGAAAAGCCATTAATGAAAGAATTCTTTAATAAAGCAAGAAAAGAATTCGATTATTTGATCCTGGATACTCCGCCTGTTGCAATTGTTACCGACGCCATACTTTTAACACAGTACACCGATACCAATATTTTTATCGTCCGTCAGAAATATTCCTCTAAAAATGTTATTCAATATATTGATGAACTATATAATAAAAAGGATATTAAGAACCTAAGTCTCCTGGTAAACGATGTTAAGATCCCCAGCTACTATGGATACGGGTATGGTTATTATTTTGGTTATGGGTACGGGTATGGGTACGGTTATGGTTATGGACAGGGTTATGGACAGGGATATTATGGTGACGAGGAAGATACTTCGAAGAATCTATATTCAAAGATCAGGGGATTCCTGTTCGGGAAAAGATCATAGGAAGGTCGAAGGATGGATGATGAAATAAAGGCAATCTGCAACTCGTTCGTAACCAGCACCCAGTAACAAACTTTTAACTTTTAACTTTTAACTTCTTTTATGAGCCATGATATAAAAAAGCCTTCATTAATCCAGGCTTTTATTCCCATAGTTTTCCTGATCTTTTTTCTTACCCTGAACATCCTGTTTTTTGGTGATGACACATTATCCGGAGCTAACCAGATGGCGTTGATCTTTGCATCCGCCATTGCAGGGTTAATTGCCAGCCGGCTGGGTCTTGAATGGAAATCCATAAGAAAAAGTATTGTTAAAAGCATCAATTCAGCCATGCCATCCATTCTTATCCTGTTCCTGATCGGTTCCCTGGCAGGTACCTGGATGATCAGTGGGGTTGTTCCGGCAATGATCTATTATGGTCTGAAAATCCTCAATCCCGGCATTTTCCTGTTTGCCTCCGTGGTAATATGTTCAATAGTCTCACTTGCCACAGGCAGCTCGTGGTCAACCATTGCAACAATCGGTATTGCACTTATCGGGATTGGAAGTGCTATGGGGATAAATGAAGGTATCGTGGCGGGGTCTATCATATCCGGAGCTTATTTCGGGGATAAAATGTCACCCATGTCTGATACAACCAATCTCGCCCCGGCAGTTTCCGGCACTGACCTGTTTACACATATCCGGTATATGACGCTGACAACAGGTCCGTCAATGCTGATAACTCTTATCATTTTCCTGATCATTGGATTTACCTTCAATTTTGACACTGTGCAAACCAATATTGGAGAGTTTAGCAACGTTATTGAAACAAGCTTTAATGTTACCCCATGGTTATTTCTTGTTCCTGCTTTACTGATCTTTATTATCGTAATGAAAGTTCCTCCTTTGCCATCACTTTTCGCAGGGACCCTCCTGGGCGGGATATTTGCAGTTATTTTTCAACCGGAAATCATACACCAAATAACGGATATCCAGGGAGGCTACATGTTAAAATCATACATTGCAGTGATGAAATCAATGTTCGGGCCTGTTGCTATCACCACTCAAAATGAAGCCGTAAATGAACTTCTTACTACCAACGGGATGGCAGGTATGCTGGACACAATCTGGCTAATTATCGCGGCAATGGTTTTTGGAGGTGTTATGGAATCAGCCGGTTTACTAATGAGGATAACCCAGAGTGTTATTAAATTTGCAAAATCAACAGGTTCACTTGTCGCTTCAACAGTAGCCACATGTATTTTTTTCAATATTACCGCATCAGACCAGTATATCTCAATCGTTGTTCCTGGCAGAATGTATTTTAAAACCTTCAGAAACATGGGTTTAAAACCCGAGGTGCTCAGCCGGACCCTGGAGGATGCCGGCACGGTAACTGCGCCCCTTATTCCCTGGAATACCGGCGGGGCAACACAAGCCAGGGTTCTTGGAGTACCTACCCTTTCCTATCTTCCTTTTGCATTTTTTAACCTCATCAGTCCTTTCATGAGTATCTTCATGGCTGCTTTCAATATAAAGATCCGCAGACTGGCAAAAGATGAACCTGATAAAACCCTGAAAGAGGAAGACAGAAGAGACTACTAAAGAGTTACGAGTTACGGGTTACGAGTTACGGGTTATGAAGAAATGCAAACTACGAAGGCGCAGACGCGGAGTTGAAGAGTTTGAGGTTTGACGTTAGCACCCAGCACCCAGTAACCAGCACCCAATAACCAGCACCCGGTAACATCACAAGGATGAAAACGTAAGGCGAATGGCAAAAATAGAATTATGAATAAAAAATAATGAAGTTGGCTTACCCAAATGGCTTATCATCATCAAACGGCGAATCACCATTTCCTTTACTACCACCACGGGGATCAGGGTTGGGAGGGGTGGTAGTCATCATGAAAAGTGACATCGAATTATCCAGATCGATTTTTTTTATTTCAGGCTTTTTGTAAATCTTCTTCATGTTGTAAAAGAGCTGACTTTACCACTTTCAAAACTACAATAATTTAATAAATATACCAAAAATCATTCTCAACTTTAGAGTTATATGTTAAGCATAAGACTAAAAAGGCGGGTAATTGGTTGCATTGGTGTGTATATTTCTCGCGTTAATTAGAGTTATCCTATAGTTTCGTTATAAGTACAAATCTATACAAATTTCACGAATTGAAACGAATTACGCGAATTTTGCGTATCTTCAAAACATCGATATAAACCATAACCTAATGACCAACATTATTTACAAAGAAGAGAGTTATAAGATAATAGGAGCTTGTATGAAAGTCCATGGTAATCTTGGATCAGGGTTTCTTGAGGCTGTTTACCAGGAAGCACTTGAAGATGAGTTTCTGCATCAGGGGATCCCTTTTAAAAGACAAGTAAAGTTAAGAATATATTATGATGGGAAATTGCTTAAAAAGCTCTATAAAGCTGACTTTGTTTGCTATGATAAAATAATTGTTGAGATAAAATCTGCACAGTTCCTTCACCAGGATCAAAGCAAACAAACCCTCAATTACGTGAAAGCGACACAGTATAAGTTAGGTATTTTGGTGAACTTTGGGCAAAGCAGTCTGGTGTATAAACGACTTGTTAATGCATTGGATTAACCGTTCGCAAAATTCGCGAAATTCGCCTAAATTCGTGCAATTCTTCCTCTAAATTCGTATAATTCGTATCAAATACATTAATTTACCGAGGCGATGCGGATAATACAATAAAGCCCCTAACTTACTCCTCGTACAATACCTCCTCTGCATGAAACGAAGTGTCGGAAAGATATCACCGACGATAAAGATCAGTTTACGATGAAATCCATGTATCTGTTTTATTGTTTGCCGGTAATTGTGTGCCCTGCTTTTCAGGACCGGATGTCCCTCAGGCTGTGCAAGAAAGGTTCTGAATAGCTGACAGGTATTATCCGGGGTCTTTTCATTAATTAGTGTCTCCAGTGCCGGATGAATAAAAATTCCCCAATAACGCTTCAGAAGAAAAAGTTTAGCGGCTAAAATTTCTTCAAGTCCGGCTGCTTCTGCTTCTTTAAATAGTGCTGTATCTAAAAGCTCTTTTTCATATTTATCAACCATAAGAAAGAGGTCGGTATATAAACGTAACTGCGATTCGCCGTTGTTTTCATGTTTGTCGAGATGCTTCACCAGGTAAAGAAAAAACTCACGCACCGGCGGGATAAGTACACTGCTTTTGTTAAATGTTATTTCAGTACTGCTGGTGATCATTCTTTCTGTAAGTAAGTGGTCTGCTCCGTTGAAAAGTTCATGGTGTATCTCAACAGAAATACCTCCTTTGAACAACTCCGGCAGATGCTTGCCATAGTATGGCAGTATAAGATTATAGAGTGGTGACTTAAGCGGGATTGACTGAAAACCATTATTCAGCAATATCCTTCTTGCTTCCATGCATTGCGTACGGGGTACAAGGATATCAATATCGTTCATCTGCCTTAACCCCTTATTACCATACACCGACAACTCAAGAGCCATTCCTTTAAGCAATACCGTTTTTATTTTTTCCTGCCTAAATAAAAGCTCCAGTACCTGTTCAATATTTTTATAAAGGAATGTGTTACGCCCCAGGCTTTTCATCCTGCTGTTTGCAAGGGATGCCATTTTCTCTTCAGGCAACAGGTCACCGGCACCCGTCTCTTTCAGGTTATGGTAAACTAGTGCTATAATGCCATGTTCGTTAGCCAGATATACGAACTTGTCAATATCTGTTATCTTCTTTGTAAGTATACGGATATTTTTTTTCTGCTTTTCGCTGAAGGAAAGACGGCAAAGAGATATCAGCAATTGCTCTTCCGGTGATATATCGGCATGCAGGCTCATAATTTGTATCCGTTGCTTTGCTTAGTGTACATCTCATTGTAAATACCATCGGCTTTCATCAGCTCATCATGCGTTCCTTCCTCAGCTATTATTCCTTTATCGAGCACCAGTATCCTGTCGGCCAGACTGACATTTGAAAAACGGTGACTGATAAGTATTGATGTCCTGTCGCGGGTTATCTCTTTGAACCTGCTGAACAGCTCATATTCTGTTGAGGCATCGAGGGCGCTTGTCGGTTCATCGAGTATCAGTACAGGAGCATCCCTGTACAGGGCGCGTGCCATTGCTATCTTCTGCCATTCGCCCCAGCTAAGCTCACGACTGTCATCAAAAAGTCTGCCGATTACCGTATCATATCCTTTAGGCAGTGCCTCTATCAGTTCGTCAATGCCTGTTTGTGATGCCGATGTTTTTATTCTTTCCATGTCTTGAGGCGTGAAGATATCCCCCATCCTGATATTATCACCCGCACTGAGGTTATACAGCATAAAATCCTGAAAGATAACAGAGAACAGTCTGCGGTAAGAAGCAGGGTCCATGTGTGTGATATTCTTACCATCAAGTGTTATTTCCCCTTCAGCCGGATCGTACAATCTGCATAGCAGTCTTACCAGTGTGCTTTTACCTGCACCATTGGCTCCTACCAGCGCTATCGTTTCGCCCTTCCGGATCTCAAGATTAAGGTTTTTGAGCAGTGGTTCACTGGTACCCGGGTATGAAAAGGAAAGATTGCTAACATTGATACTCCTGTTGAGACTGCCCGGTTCAATAACAGGAGGTATAGCAACGATCTGCTCTTTAAGATTAAGAAATTCGAAGGTATCGCCAATAAAGAGGTTATCTTCATACAAACCGGCCAGCGATGAGAAGACATCTTTAATATATACCATACCCTGTCTGAAGGCAACGAGGTACATTGCCATATCGCCAACTGATATTTGTGAGCTAACTGTTTCTTTAGCGATATACCACAGTGCTAAAAGAAATGCTACAGCTTTGAATATGCCGGTAATAAGCTCAATGGATGTTCTCTTACGTATAATACCAATCTCTTCTTCTTTAAGTTTCCTGAAATTCTTATTAAAGAGATTAGCAAAATAATCGCCCAGTCCGAACAGGCGCAATTCTCTTGATGGCCTGTCACCTGTTAGCAGCCATTTGAAGTATGCTGTTTTTCTTGCAGCGGGTGTTTGTTCGCGTTTGAAGTTATATAGTACCCCGGCATAATGTAAGCGAAGCCATATTCCCGGTATGTTGGCTGCCAGAAGGATTATCACTATTACCCAGTGCAAATAAAAAAGGAGTCCTGCCATCAGCAAAAGTGATAACAGTCCCCTGGCAATAGAAATAAGATTATTGACAATAGTGTTGGGTCTGTATGGTGCTTCGCGTGCCGCACGAGCCAGTGAGTCGTAATATTCAGGATTTTCGAAATGCTGAAGATCAAGCTGTATTGACTTGGAATGAAGCAGATTATGCATGTGCGCCTCAAGTCGGTAGGATTGTTTGTTACGCACAAGGTTGCCCAGACTCGTTGCCGCCTCATCAAGGAATATTGTTATTACAATAGCAAGGATATACCATAACACTAGATTGAAATTTGCATCACCTCCCAGACCTGTTGCCCCGGTTATACCATCAACAAGTTGCTTGATAAGATATACCAGCACCAGAGGGAAGATGCTTCGCAAGACAGAAATGAAGATGTTTGCTGTAGCCCAGCCGGGAGCACTTTCCCAGACAAGTCGAACTGCTTTTAAGAAAAGTAATCTGGTTTTATTGGATGGATAGTTCATTATTGTAAAAGTACGAATTTTACCAATTAAGACGAATTTCGCAAAGGAGTTTTTTCCATGAATGGATGAGCTTGACCGTGAGACGGTTACGGCGGTAGTGTATTTTATAGCGATGTGGCCGGATTCTCCCTCGTCTTGTCTCAATAGCAGTAACTACGCCGGATATTTTATCTGCTGCAATTGGTTTATCTTCATTCATACTACTGTCGCCTCGTGTGATATAGAAAGTATTATCATCCCGATGACGGATATCTGTCAGCCGGTGTAATACAAAATCGGAATCTCTCCTAAAAACTATTATATCACCAGGAATGAGGTTTGACTGATTATGGACAGGAGCGATAATTACAATGTCACCGGGATGTATTGCAGGAAACATACTGTAACCACCCGCTTTGATACGCAACGACTTACCCTCTGACAGAAGACTCAAGCTTACCTTTTTAAGAAAAATATGATCTGATCTGTTATTTTTCATTTTTCAGGATATATGATATTACACTCTTATCCGCTCTGAAGAAAAGGCGGCGGACATCTGTTTCAGAAGTTAGTTTATCAAGTGCTTCAGTCAGCGATTCTATTATTGAAGGATTCCATAAATGCTGAATACAGTTTGCCATAACAAGTGAAAGGGCTTCACTTTTTCCTGTCGGGGCGATAGTGTTAGCAGTGCCATGATCGATAAGGAATATCTTATCAACAGGTGATGACCGCGGTGTTTCGTTATTATATACTGGTGTGTTATACATAACGAAACGGTCGTATATATTTCTGATAATAAGTCTGTCGTCATGTATCACCCTGGCACCTGCCTCATCCCACAGCCGGGCAATAGTAGTTTTGCCTTTCCCCGAGACACCGGCAAAAAGGTATCCCCTGTTGTTTATACTTACCCCGGAACCATGAATAAAGATATCACCCGACCTGACAGTGAGATAATAGAGCAGCAAACCGTCAAGAGGGTACTCCAGCGGATCTCTTTTTTTATCTGAACCGCTGATATAGAGATCCCACTCGTCTGCCCCGGCATTCATTCTCAGGCAGGCTTTCCTGTTTTTTTTCCCCAATGGCAGGATAGTCTCAATTAATATATCGTCATTGTATTTATAGACAGTCCAGAACTCATCATTGATTTTTATCTTTATATTTTCAGTCTCTTTAATATACGGGGCATGAAACACTCTGACAGCTTTTTTTTCAGGTGTAAGAATACCGGAATGTACACGGACTGTAATATCAGGATTCCCGCTGCAGGAGAAAAAGTGGCTATACTTTTTTTTTAAGAAAAGGTCCGTTTCAGAACCGATCGATACAAACCGGATATTATAGTCTGCAATATTAAGGGTAAAACTCTTCATCCGGTGACAATAAGGAATTTTTCCATTTCAGTAACAAAGGCAAGGAGATCATTTTTTGCTGTTTCAGCATCCACGTTAAATTCACTCTGTATACAGCTAATAATTTCTGAAAGGTTTGATTTTCCATCCAGTCTTTCCCATATAAAGGCACCTGTTTCGTTCAGTGTATAGACACTATCCATATCTGCAATGTTATTACTGACAGGCACCAGGACATATTCATCCCCCGTTTTTCTCGGAATAATGCCGGGAGATGGTGAAACAACAGAGTTTAGATCAATCAATATAATTTCATTTGTTTTTTCAAAGGTAGGAAAATTGTAGTAAAAGTTAGTTGAGTGAGTTGAGTAAGTTGAGTAAGGGGAGTTAAGTAAATGGGGTTTCTCTGCGTCTTTGCGGCTCTGCGTTTATTTTATGAAGAATTAACCGCCAAGTACGCTAAGGATGCGCTAAGAACGCAAAGAACAAATATTATGTAAAAATCTTCAATATATTTAAATGCTCTTATGCGAACTTTGCGACTTCTTTACGATCTTTGCGGTTTATTCTTTTTACTGCCACTGCATCACTACAACACAGTAATAATACTGATTAGTCATAAAAATGTCTTAACTTTGTTGTGCCGTAAAAAACGGACATTAACATGTTTATTAAGTTGTTTCTGATAACAGGTGTAGTTGTAGCAGTTTCATTCCTTGCTATGGGGATTTCTATTTTTGTTAAGAAAAACGGGAAATTTCCTTCTTTTGAGATTGGAAAAAACAAAGAAATGAGAAAACTTGGGATCACCTGTGCGAAACATGATGAAATAAAATGCCATAACCGCCATAAAAAAGAGGAACCTTGCGATTGCGGCTAATCGTTTATTTATTCCTGTACTTCAATAATTATTTCCCTGAAGCCATCAGTAAATTCAGTGAAGAAGTCACCTTTGTCATCCGAATAAATGAAATAGGCTTCAATTCCATCAAGTTTTTTGACAAGCTTTATTGACTTTTCCATTCCCATTATTATAAATGCAGTGGCAAACGCGTCTGCCGACATACAATCCGGGGCTGTAACAGTTACACTTAAAAGGTTATGTCTGACAGGATAACCGGTTTTCGGATCTATTGAATGAGAATATTTCACCCCGTTTTCCTCGAAAAACTTCCTGTAGTTCCCCGAGGTAGCCATGGAATTGTCTTTCATTGCAAGGATCACCTGGAGATCCTGCCCGGGAATATAGTTATTATCATATGGTTTATCAACCCCTACTTTCCAGGGAGTTCCCTTTTTTTTAGTTCCGGCAGCACTGATCTCTCCTCCAATCTCAACCAGATAATTTTTTATTCCTTTGTCACTCAGAAAACCGGCAATTATATCAACCGAATATCCCTGGGCAATAGCATTAACATCTAATTTTACTCCGGGATCACTTTTTATCACCCTCTCTTTTTCTATTCGCACTTTATTCATGCCTACAAATTGGATAAGGCTGTCTATCAAAGCACTGTCAATTTTTACACGGAGTTCAGGACCAAAACCCCAGGCATTTACAATCGGACCTACAGTAATATCAAAAGCCCCGTCACTTAATTCATTAACTTCTTTCGCTTTATTGAATACTTTCCTGAACAGACTATCTACCTTTACATCCTTATCATTATTATTTATTCGGGATATCACTGACCCGGGAAGATATACCGAAAACGTCCGGTCAAATTCTATCAGCAGCGAATCAATTTCTTCCTGGTAATCATGTATGTTACGATTCAGGATAAATCCCAGAGAATATGGCTGTTTGTAAACAATATGATAGGTTGTACCCTGTGTAAATCCATCCAGGACAAGAAGCTCATTCTTCTTATAATTCATATATGACAACAGAAGCAATATATGAAATGCAATGACAATGTATATGGTTCTCTTGGACATAAACGCGTTTCAGGTTTTTCTTAACTTCATCGTTTCATTCATCATTCAACCTTCACCCTTCATCGTTCCCTTCTTTCCTATTCTCCAAAATCATCAAAGGCTATCATCTCATCAGGCACTCCCAAATCGTATAACAATTTCTCAACAGCGCTATTCATTAAAGGCGGTCCGCAGAAATAATATTCTATTTCCTCAGGTTCTTCGTGTTTGCTTAAATAATTATAATACAGAACCTGGTGAATGAAACCAGTCAATCCATCCCATTTATCCTCTTTCATCGGTTCGGAAAGAGCAATAATAAACTTGAAATTGGGAAATATCTTTTCCAATTCACGAAAGTGCTCTTCATAAAATATTTCATTTTTTGATCTGGCACCGTACCAATAGGTCACTTTTCTTTTTGTCTTGAGGGTATTAAACAGGTGCAACAGGTGAGAGCGTAGCGGGGCCATTCCGGCACCACCACCAATATAAACCATCTCCTTATCAGTATCTTTAATGAAGAATTCCCCATATGGACCTGAGATTGTAACTTTATCGCCGGGTTTCCTGGAAAATATATAGGATGAACAGATACCCGGGTTCACTTTCATAAACCTGCCTTTTGAACGGTCCCATGGCGGAGTAGCAATTCGGATATTCAGCATAACGATATTCCCTTCAGCAGGATGATTCCCCATTGAATA
>JAUVHQ010000053.1 GCA_030593185.1 Bacteroidota bacterium | reverse complement strand
GTTTCAGTACTTCTCCACACGAACGTTCGAGTATCTCTTCCGGTGAAGACAGAGCAATTGAAATTTTTGTAAAATCACTCTTAACCTTTGTATCTCTACGGAATGGCATATGCAAATAATTAAATTTTCACTAACATAATTAATTAATCAAGACTCATACTAAGTCCAAGTCCTCTAAGTTCATGTAACAGAACATTAAGAGATTCAGGTATTCCCGGTGTTGGCATGGGCTCTCCTTTTACAATAGATTCGTACGACCGTGCTCTTCCGATAACATCATCAGATTTCACTGTCAGGATTTCCTGAAGTATGTGTGATGCTCCGAAAGCTTCAAGAGCCCAGACTTCCATTTCGCCAAATCGCTGACCTCCGAATTGTGCTTTCCCACCAAGAGGTTGCTGTGTAATAAGTGAGTATGGTCCGATAGACCGTGCATGCATTTTGTCGTCAACCATATGTCCAAGTTTGAGCATATAGATAACACCAACAGTAGCGGGCTGGTTAAACCGTTCGCCTGTACCTCCGTCGTACAAATAAGTTGTTCCATAATCAGGAAGGCCGGCTTTTTTGGTATATTCAGTTATTTCATCTAAAGTTGCACCGTCAAATATTGGTGTTGAGAATTTTAACCCCAGACGTTGTCCTGCCCAACCCAAAACTGTTTCATATATCTGGCCAAGATTCATCCTTGATGGCACTCCCAGTGGGTTAAGTACAATATCCACAGGGGTTCCATCTTCAAGGAAAGGCATATCTTCCTGGCGTACAATTTTGGCAACAATACCTTTGTTTCCATGTCGTCCGGCCATTTTATCTCCAACTTTTATTTTCCGCTTCCTTGCCAGATAGATCTTAGCCATTTGAATAATACCGGTAGGAAGTTCATCACCTATAGAAATATTGTATTTCTGTCTCCGGTAGACAGCTCCGATATCTTTATGTTTTGTAAGGTAATTATGGACAAGCAGTTTAATAGTTTCATTTTTCTTCTTATCGGTTGTCCATTTATTCAGATTAACATTAAGATAGTTAATTTCTTGTAGTTGTTTGAGAGTAAACTTAGTACCCTTGGGAATAAGATCAACATTCAGGTTATCTTTAACCCCCTGAGATGTTTTCCCATTTACAAGGATAAATATTTTATCAACCAATTTGGTATTCAGTTCTTCGAGTTCTTTTTTTAACTCGGCTTCTATCTTATCAAGCATTGGTTTTTCTGCAATTTTCGATCTTCTGTCCTTAACCGGTCGTGAGAAAAGGTTTTTATCAACTACCACACCGTCGAGTGATGGTCCGGCTTTCAAAGAAGCATCTTTAACATCACCGGCTTTATCGCCGAAAATAGCACGAAGGAGCTTTTCTTCCGGAGATGGATCGGATTCACCTTTTGGGGTAATTTTTCCTATAAGGATATCTCCCGGTTCAATATGAGCACCAATACGAATCAGCCCATGTTCATCCAGGTCTTTAGTTGCCTCTTCACTAACATTAGGAATATCTGGTGTAAGTTCTTCAAGACCTCTTTTTGTATCTCTTACTTCAAGAGAATGTTCCTCTATATGAATTGATGTAAAGATATCATCACGCACAACACGATCAGATATCACGATAGCATCCTCGAAATTATATCCTTTCCAGGGCATAAATGCCACTTTCAAATTTCTGCCCAGTGCAAGTTCTCCTTTTTCTGTACCAAAACCCTCTGTGAGAACCTGTCCTTTCTCAACCTTTTCTCCTTTTGAAACAATTGGTATAAGGTTAATACAGGTATTCTGATTTGTTTTCTTATATTTTGGCAGAACATATTTTTTTACATCATCATCAAAGCTAATAAACTTCTCAACATCACTTCGGGTATAGCGTATCACAATTTCGTTGGCATCAACATATTCAACAACACCGTCACTTTCCGCGACAATTAATATTCTTGAATCCTGGATCATTGTTTTTTCCAGGCCGGTACCAACAATAGGTGCTTCAGGTTTAATAAGAGGCACTGCCTGTCTCATCATATTAGAACCCATAAGAGCTCTGTTTGCATCGTCATTCTCAAGGAATGGGATCAGGGAAGCGGCGATTGAAGCAATCTGGTTTGGGGCGACATCCATTAAGTCAACATTTTTTGCTTCCTCATGCGGAAAATCACCTTCGTAGCGCGACTTAACCCTGGGGTTAATAAATTCACCGTTTTCGTTTAGAGGTGCATTTGCCTGAGCAATCACCTTCTTTTCTTCTTCCTCAGCACTCAGGAAAACCACACCATCATCATTCATTTCCACCTTCCCATCCTTAACATATCTATATGGTGTTTCAATAAAACCAAGTTTGTTGATCTTGGCATAAACACACAGTGATGATATCAATCCAATAATTGGTCCTTCGGGTGTTTCGATAGGGCAAAGTCTTCCATAGTGTGTATAGTGCACATCACGCACCTCGAATCCTGCTCTCTCTCGTGATAAACCACCTGGACCAAGTGCTGACATTCTTCGTTTATGGGTCATTTCAGCAAGCGGATTAGTCTGATCCATAAACTGGGACAACTGGTTTGTTCCGAAAAAGGAATTAATTACCGAAGAAAGTGTCTTCGAATTAATCAAGTCAACAGGAGTAAAAACCTCATTATCACGAACATTCATTCTTTCACGAATAGTTCTTGCCATACGGGCCAAACCTACACCAAACTGGTTATGAAGTTGTTCACCCACTGTTCTCACTCTACGATTACTCAAATGGTCAATATCATCAACATCGGTTTTTGAGTTTATAAGTTCGATCAGATACTTAATAATCTTAATTATATCTTCCATTGTAAGGACCTTGGTATCCATAGGAATATCAAGACCCAGTTTCCTGTTTATTCTAAATCTTCCGACATCTCCCAGATCGTAACGTTTATCTGAGAAAAACAGGTTTTCGATCACTTCGCGGGCGGTACCTTCATCAGGTGGTTCAGAATTACGCAGTTGACGGTAAATATGTACAACAGCTTCTTTCTCCGAGTTGCATGGATCTTTCTGTAAGGTATTAAAGATAATCTCAAAGTCAGAGATATTTTTTTCTTCATTGTGAAGCAGGATTGTTTTTGATCCGGAATTGACAATATCTTCAATATGCTCATCTTCCAGGACTGTTTCCCGGTCAATTATCACTTCATTTCGTTCAATTGATACTACTTCACCGGTATCTTCATCAACAAAGTCTTCGACCCATGATTTCAGTACTCGTGCAGCAAGTTTTCTTCCAACAAGTTTCTTCAGAGCCGTTTTAGAAACCTTAAATTCTTCAGCAAGGTCAAATATTTCAAGTATATCTTTATCGGTTTCGTAGCCAATAGCACGTAATAATGTTGTAACCGGTAATTTCTTTTTCCGGTCGATGTACGCATACATCACATTATTAATATCGGTTGCAAATTCTATCCATGAACCTTTGAATGGAATTATCCTGGCAGAATATAATTTTGTGCCGTTAGCATGAATACTTTGCCCGAAAAAGACTCCGGGTGATCGGTGTAGTTGCGACACTATTACTCTTTCTGCACCATTAATTACAAAGGTTCCCCGTTCAGTCATATAAGGAACAACACCTAAATAGACCTCTTGTATAACTGTATCAAAATCTTCATGTTCCGGGTCGGTACAATACAGTTTTAGTTTAGCTTTCAACGGGACACTGTAAGTTAAACCTCTTTCCAGACATTCATCAATAGTGTAGCGGGGAGGATCAATGTTATAATCAAGAAATTCCAGAACAAAATTATTCCTGGTATCGGTAATTGGGTAATTTTCGCTAAAGACTTTATACAGTCCTTCTTTTTTCCTTTGTTCCTGAATTGAATTTAGTTGAAAAAAATTCCTGAATGATTTCAACTGAATATCCAGAAAATCAGGATAATCCATTTGTTCAGTAATGGAAGCGAAACTAATTCTTTCGTTTATTTTTGAGGACATCTTAATAAGATTATGTTGACTTAATTATATATAACGACGAAAAGGTTTAGAATCCTTTACTGGATTCCAAACCTGAGAAACCTAATAATATTAAGGTGATAGTTTCTATTTAATTTCAACTTCTGCTCCTGCTTCTTCTAATTGATTTTTAAGCGATTCAGCTTCGTCTTTAGTAACACCTTCCTTAACGGCTTTTGGTGCAGAGTCAACCAGATTTTTAGCTTCTTTAAGTCCTAATCCGGTGAGTTCCTTAACCAGTTTTACTACCTGAAGTTTTGCTCCACCGGGAGCATTAAGTACAACATTAAATTCAGTCTGTTCAGCAACTCCGCCTTCTTCACCAGCAACACCGGCTCCGGCAACAGCAACGGCTGCAGCTGCTGGTACAATTCCATGTTCTTCTTTAAGAACATTTGCCAACTCATTAACTTCTTTTACAGTGAGATTAACCAATTCTTCTGCTAACTTTTTTACATCTGACATTTTCTTGGATTTTTTTTAAGTTTTATTATAATTATTTTTGTTATTCTCTATCAGCAAGTGTTTTTACAACACCTGATATAATATTTCTACCTGACTGCAAAGCTGAAATAACATTCTTTGCAGGTGATTGAAGCAACATAATTACATCTGCAATGAGTTTGTCTTTGGACTTAATACCAACAAGAGTTTCAAGTTTTTCATCTCCAATATAAAGTCCTTCTTCAACAAAAGCAGCCTTTAGCACAGGCTTATCATGTTTTTTTCTAAACTCTTTAATAAGTTTTGCCGGAACATTACCGGTATTAGAAAACATGATTGAGGTCGGTTGTTCAAGCAATGGATACAATTCCTGAAAGTCACCTTCGGAATTTTCCAGTGCAATTTTCAATAATGTGTTTTTAACTACAATCAGCATAATCTCATTTTCAAAGCATTTCCTACGCAGGGCGCTAGTGTCTTCAGCGTTAAGCTTAGAAACGTCAGTAAGATAAAAATGAGGATATTCTTTTATCTTCTCTGCCAGATCATTGATGATTATATTTTTCTCTTCTTTATTCATAGCAACTTACACGTCTTTTGTCACAATTAACTTAATCTTCGTTAAAGGCTTTAGTATCAATCTTTATCCCCGGACTCATGGTACTTGAAAGATAAATAGATTTTATATATGTACCTTTCGCAGAAGCCGGTTTCAGTTTCACAACTGTATTGATAAATTCTCTTGCATTTTCAACAATCTTTTGGGGTTCAAATGAAACCTTTCCAATAGATGTATGAAGGATACCATACTTATCAACTTTAAAATCGATCTTTCCTTTTTTAACTTCTGAAACCGCTTTTCCAATGTCTGTAGTAACAGTTCCACTTTTCGGATTAGGCATTAGTCCACGTGGTCCGAGTACTCTTCCCAATGGTCCAACTTTACCCATAACCTGAGGCATAGTGATAATAACATCCATATCTGTCCAGCCACCTTTTATTTTTTCGACATACTCATCGAGTCCAACAAAATCGGCACCGGCATTTTTAGCCTCCTCCTCTTTGTCAGGTGTACATAGCACCAGTACGCGGGTTTCTTTACCCGTACCATTAGGAAGGGTTACTACCCCACGAACCATCTGGTTAGATTTTCTTGGGTCAATACCTAATCTGATATCGAGGTCAAGAGAAGCATCAAATTTGGTTGTTGAAATCTCTTTCACCAAACCAGCAGCCTCAACTAACTTGTATAGTTTACCTTCTTCAATTTTTTCAAGAGCTAATTTTCTATTTTTAGTATGCTTAGTCATTCTAATTGAAGTATTAAATTTTAATTATTTCCCGGGAATGTACCTTTTACATTAATTCCCATACTACGGGCAGTACCAGCTACTAGTTTCATTGCAGACTCAACAGTAAATGCATTTAAATCAGGCATTTTCTCCTCGGCAATTATTTTCACCTGATCCCATGTCACTGTTGCAATCTTAGTTCTGTTCGGTTCAGCTGACCCGGACTTTTTCTTTGATACTTCAAGTAACTGGACAGCTACCGGTGGAGTTTTTGTCACAAAAGTGAATGATTTATCCGTATATACTGTAATAATAACTGGAATAAGTTTTCCTGCTTTATCCTGAGTTTTGGCGTTAAACTGTTTGCAAAACTCCATTATATTTACCCCTTTAGCACCTAATGCAGGCCCTACCGGAGGTGATGGATTTGCTGCACTGCCACGAATCTGTAACTTAATAATCCCAGAAACTTCTTTTGCCATAATCTGGTTTTGTTTAATAGTTATTGGTAAAACATGCGATAGTTATTCAGGAAGCATTATAATTTTCATAACTATCTATAATAATAATTCTCCATAAGGAGATTTATTCTTTCTCAACCTGCAAAAAGCTAAGTTCCAGCGGAGTTTTCCTGCCGAAAATCTTAACCATAACTTTCAATTTTTTCTTTTCTTCATTCACTACTTCAATAACACCGTTAAAACCATTGAAAGGTCCATCAATTACTTTAATCGACTCACCTATAAAATATGGAACAGTAATTTCTTCATCACTTGATGCCAGCTCATCAACTTTACCAAGAATCCTGTTCACTTCTGATTCTCTCAAAGGAAGTGGACTACCTCCTTTTGAACCTCCAAGAAAACCAATCACATTAGGAATATTCCTAAGAATGTGTTCTACTTCACCGACAAGAGCTGCTTCAATAAGAACATATCCGGGGAAAAAGTTTCTTTCTTTGCTTATTTTTTTCCCATTACGAATCTGGTAAACTTTTTCAGTTGGTATTAATATCTGAGCTACAAGATCCTGCAAATTCAATCTGCTCACTTCGCTTTCAATGTACTCCAATACCTTTTTTTCTTTCCCGCCAATTGCTCTCAACACATACCATTTCATTTCTTTCTTTGCCATAGAACAATTAGTTTTAATAGAACATCCCATAAATAAATCCCATGATATTCTCAAAGGAATAATCCATAATAAAGACAACCATAGCTATTATCAAAGATGCAATCATCACAACAACTGAGCTACTCTGTAATTCCCCCCAGGTTGGCCAGGATACTTTGTGGAGTAGTTCATTATATGCGTCATTAAAATACCTTATCACTTTCATAATTCATTCGCGTTTGCACGGGTAGAGAGGCTCGAACTCCCGACACCTGGTTTTGGAGACCAGTGCTCTACCAACTGAGCTACACCCGTATGCCTAATTAATTTACACATACAGGGTTATGAACCCAACCGGATCCCTAACCCTCAATGATTAATTTTCAATCAGGTTAAAATATCTATTCAACAATTTCGATTACCTGGCCGGCTCCAACAGTTCTACCACCTTCACGAATAGCAAAACGTAATCCTTTATCAATTGCAACAGGATAAATTAAATCTACAATAATGGTAACATTATCACCAGGCATAACCATTTCTGTACCTTCAGGCAGAGCGATTTCTCCTGTTACATCAAGAGTTCTGAGATAGAACTGCGGACGGTATTTTTGATGGAAAGGAGTATGACGTCCACCTTCTTCTTTTTTAAGAACATACACTTCAGCTTTAAAACGTGTATGTGGTTTAATTGCACCAGGTTTTGCCAATATCATTCCGCGCTTAATCTCATTTTTGTCCACACCTCGCAGTAATAATCCAACGTTATCACCTGCTTCACCGCGGTCAAGAATCTTTCTGAACATCTCAACACCTGTACAAACAGTCCTTCTGTTCTTAGCACCAAGACCAACCATTTCAAGTGCATCACCGCTATTTACAATCCCTGTTTCGATACGTCCGGTTGCAACAGTACCACGACCTGTAATTGAAAAGATATCCTCAACAGGCATCAGGAATGGTTTTTCATTATCACGTGGAGGAATTGGAATATACTCGTCAACAGCTTTCATCAACTCAAGTACTTTCTCTTCCCATTTAGCTTCACCATTCATTGCTCCAAGAGCTGAACCCAGAATTACAGGGATATTATCGCCATCAAATTCATAAAAATCCAGTAATTCACGAACTTCCATTTCAACAAGTTCCAGCATTTCTTCGTCATCAACCATATCTACTTTATTCAGGAAAACAACGATTTTCGGGACATTTACCTGGCGAGCAAGAAGGATATGTTCACGTGTTTGTGGCATTGGACCATCCGTTGCAGCAACAACCAGAATTGCACCATCCATCTGTGCCGCACCGGTTACCATATTCTTAACATAGTCAGCGTGTCCGGGACAGTCGACATGCGCATAGTGACGTGATTCAGTTTGATACTCAACGTGAGCAGTATTAATTGTAATACCCCTTTCTTTTTCTTCAGGTGCATTATCAATTGAATCAAAGTCCATAATCTCTGACAAGCCTGCTTTATGTAAAACCCTAGTGATTGCAGATGTCAAAGTAGTTTTCCCATGGTCAACATGACCTATAGTCCCTATGTTGACATGTGGTTTTGATCTATCAAATTTTTCTTTAGCCATAACTCCAGTAAATTATTGATTAAGTGATTGAAAATTAATTATTAATTCGTTTGTTGAGCCAATGACGAGAATTGAACTCGTGACCTCTTCCTTACCAAGGAAGCGCTCTACCCCTGAGCTACATCGGCCGATGGTTAGAGCGGGAGACGGAATTCGAATCCGCGACCCTCAGCTTGGAAGGCTGATGCTCTACCAACTGAGCTACTCCCGCGATAAAGTGTAAATGTGGTCGTTTATACCCACAACTACGATCATATTTTAATAACCAACAGGTGGGGAGAGCAGGATTCGAACCTACGAAGGCGTCCGCCAACAGATTTACAGTCTGCCCCAGTTGGCCACTTTGGTATCTCCCCTATTGTTAAAAACCTGTTAACATATTCCTAACAAGCTGGTTTTGTTTTCCAAACAATTGCCAAACGAGCCGATGGAGGGATTCGAACCCACGACCTGCTGATTACAAATCAGCTGCTCTGACCAACTGAGCTACATCGGCGATTTTTAAAGAACGTTCCTATCCCATTTAACCTCTGAAAATTGGTTTGCAAATTTATAAATATTTTATTGATTACCCAAAAAATAATTTGTATATTTTTGCCAGTGGTTAAATCCCCCTTTGTTTCCCTTTTTGTTTAGTGATTTGTCGCCTCAAAGCATCAATAACATTGTCAGTTGCTTCCTCAAAAGTTTTGTTTTGTTTTTTTGCAAATAATGGATTACGAGGTATATCAAGTTTTATTTCAACGATCTTATTATGGTCATCCTGAACATTAACTAACTTTAAAAAAATATTAGCAGCAAGAATATCATCTCTGTACTGCAATAATTTTTTCACCTTAACCTGAATAAAGTCCAGAAGTTTCTTGTCGGCATCAAAATGAACTGAATGAATCTGAATCTCCATAATAATATAGATTTATGCTCTGGGATGAGCTAGTTTATAAACTTGTTTTAATTTCTCGAATGTATTATGTGTATATATTTGTGTTGCAGATAAATTTGCATGACCCAGTAATTCTTTAACCGCATTTAAATCTGCTCCATTATTTAAAAGATGTGTAGCAAATGTATGTCTGAGAATATGAGGACTTTTTTTCTCAATCGTTGTTACAAACTCTAAATGTTTCTTCACAATCCGGTAAACCAATTTACCATACATTTTTTTACCCTTATCTGATAAAAAGAAATAAGAATCAACAAGCCCGGGAAAAGATTCGTTCCGGTATTTCAGGTATTTTTCTATATTTGGTTTCATCTCTTTTATAAACGGTATCATCCTCTCTTTATTCCTTTTACCCAATACTTTAATCGTCATCCCGTCAATATCAATATCATGATCACGCATTCCTATTAATTCTTCTCTTCTTATTCCTGTAACATATAATATCTCTATTAGTAACCTATTCCTTGTTCCGCTAAAATCTTCTCCAAAATCATATTGATCGAGTAACTGATCCATATGCTCCTGTTCAACAAATTCAGGTAGTTTTGTTTTTTGCTTCAGACCCAGAATACCATTCATCGGGTTTTTTGTAATAGCACCTTCTCTAATAAGGAACTGGTAAAATGTTTTAAGTGTAGTTAATTTTCGATTCACCGAGCGTGGTGCCAGACCTTCTTTCATAAGCTGAACAACCCAGCCCCTAACAACTTTAACATCAACCTCATTAAGATTCAGGTTTTTATGAACCGATCTGCAATACCTGGTAAATTGATCCAAATCAGTACTATAGGATTGTACGGTGTTTGAAGAATTTCGTTTTTCGTGCTGTAGATATCCTAAAAAGGATTCCTTGTAATTCATATATGGGGCCCCCCCCAAATAAAATTAATTAAAGACGTTTAGTATACATTCCTGTTAGTGGATGTTACTATTCCTCTTCTTCCTGAATCTTTTGTTTATATACGGCTTTCTTTATGATTTCACGCTTCTTCTTCGAAGGTTTAATAAAAGCCTGCCTTTCCCTGAGCTCCCTTATTACTCCGGTTTTTTCAAATTTTCGTTTGAACTTCTTCAGCGCCCTTTCTATATTTTCACCTTCTTTTACTGGTATTACAATCATATTAACTTTTTTTGTTTAAAATTGAGCCGCAAATTTATAAATTGATATCTCATTATCAAACAGATTTCTAAAAAATA
>JAUVHQ010000275.1 GCA_030593185.1 Bacteroidota bacterium | reverse complement strand
CTCAGGAAATAGGAATGCGTTTCCCGAATGATATTTTAGGGAATAGCAGAATAAATGATTCAGGTCCGGATATTGGTGCATATGAAAGATCAGATGATCAGTAATCAGCTTATGAGAATAGGTGTAGAAATTATCTTGCTTTTTATTCTATCTCTTTTCCATACTCAATTTGTGTATGCACAGGATGATAGTAAATCTAATGAAGAAATATCGCGTATTCTGTTCTATAATGTTGAAAATTTGTTTCATCCGTTAAACGATTCTCTTACTAATGACGATGAATTTACTCCTGATGCTATCCGGCACTGGAATTATTACAGATACAGACAAAAGCTGATTAAAATATATAAAACTATTGCTGCTGCGGGAGGATGGCAAGGATTTGATCTTATTGGCCTATGCGAGATTGAAAACCGGGAGGTGTTGTCTGATCTGATAACAAATACTCCTCTCGTAAAGCAAAATTACCGGTTTCTTCATAAGGACTCAGAGGATAGTCGGGGAATAGATGTGGCACTTTTGTACCGGGAAAATTTTTTCTCCCCTGTTGATGTAAATTATTATAAGGTATTATCACAGAAAGATTCAACATTCAGAACCAGAGATATTTTATATACAAAGGGAGTAATTTCAACAGACACACTGCATATATTTGTAAACCATTGGCCCTCAAGGTGGCAGGGCACAATTAAAACTCAAGCTTACCGTAATATTGCTGCAAAGGTTCTGCGTGAAGCGGTTGATTCAATTATTGATGCAACTCCTGATGCAAAAGTAATTATTATGGGTGATTTTAATGATGAACCTGATGATGTCAGTTTATTACGAATATTGCAAGCTAAGACAGACCTTGATTCTGTTGTTGATAATAATCTTTGTAACTTATCCGGGTTAGCTATGAGTGATCAGGAAATGGGAACATATAAGTACAAAGGATTATGGGAAACCATAGATCAATTTATTGTATCTGCGAAATTGCTGAATACTGAAAATGGCTGGTATACTGGTAAAGGCGATGTTAATATCTTTTGCCCTGAATTCTTACTTGAGAATGAAAAAGATGTTCCCGGTAAAAAGCCTTTTCGAACATACATTGGATACAGGTATGCGGAAGGATTTAGTGATCATTTACCTATTTGCCTCACTTTACATAAAAGTGCCGGTAACTAATTTCGTATCAGCGATATACAGACAGATATGTTATTGTATATTGGGCATATTATCAGCATATTATACTTTTAACTTTTAACTTTTGACTTGACACTAGTGTTCGTGTTATTCTTCAGGTTTCAGCCCCAGTTCTTTTCCTTTCTTAAGCATAAAACGGTAAGCCGGCTCATAATCATTTGGTATCTTACCCTCAATAATGGCTTCCTTAATGGCATTTTTAATAATACCTATCTCTTTACAGGGCTTAAGCCCGAATGTTTCCATAATAAGATCCCCCGGAACAGGGGGCTGGAAGTTGCGTATTGCATCCTTCTCTTCAGTTTCTTTTAACTTATCCCTGACAATTTCAAAATTCTTAAGATATATATTTACACGTTTTTCATTTTTTGATGTAATATCAGCCTCGCAGAGTGTCATTAAATCATCAATATCATCACCGGTATCAAATAACAAACGACGTAAAGCAGAGTCAGTTACTTCTTCATGAATTAATGCAATTGGCCGCAGATGTAACCTTACCAGTTTTGCTACATACTTCATCCTGTGGTTAAGTGGCAATCTCAGTCTCCTGAAAATGCCGGGGATCATTTTTGCCCCCAGGAAATCATGTCCATGAAATGTCCAGCCGTTTTTTGCATCAAACTTCTTCGTCCTGGGTTTTGCAATATCATGTAATAAAGCTGCCCATCTTAGCCACAGATCATCCGATTTACTTGCTACATTATCCAAAACTTCCAGAGTGTGATAGAAATTATCTTTATGTTGTTTGCCGCTTACTTCTTCTACTCCTTTAAGATTATGTAATTCCGGAAGAATAAGGGGAAGAAAACCTGTCTTGTCTAATAATCTGAATCCGGTCGATGGTGAATCGGATAAAACAATTTTATTTAACTCTGAAATGATACGTTCGGGGGATACGATCTTTATTCTCTCTTTGTTTTTCGAGATAGCCAGTAGTGTTTCATTTGCTATCTCAAATTTTAACATTGTAGCGAAACGAATAGCACGCATCATACGTAAAGGATCGTCTGAGAAGGTTCTTTCCGGTTCCAGTGGTGTTCGTATGGTCTTGTCCATTAAATCATCCAGACCGTTAAAAGGATCAATGAACTTACCATAAGATTCACCGTTAAGACTTATAGCCATTGCATTAATTGTAAAATCCCTTCTTTTCTGGTCATCTTCAATAGTGCCATTTTCAACCGAAGGTTTTCTTGAATCTTGCTGATATGATTCTTTCCTGGCACCTACAAAATCAATTTCATGATTCTTATAACGGAACATTGCTGTTCCAAAATTCTTAAAAACAGTAACTTTTATTTTCGGGTCAATTTTTTTTGCTATTTTTTTTGCTATATTAACTCCACTGCCAACTACTACAATATCTATATCCCTGTCAGAGGACATTCGATTTAATAGAAAATCTCTGACATATCCACCGATAACATATGTTTCGATTTTTTCATTTGTAACAACTTCAGATATTATTCTGAAAATGGGATTATTAAGACATTTCTTCATATGTAGATATGATAATTAGAACTAATTTATGACAAAATTACAATTTATAGAATAGAAACAGAAGATTTTTTCGATTTTGATTTATGGTATACCTTTTGTTAATAAGTGTAATATCTATGAAATTATTATTAATCATAAAATATAATTGTGATGCTTGAACATTTAACAAAGGAAACATTTAAAGAGAAGATTTTCAATTTTGAACAAAATAAAGAGTGGAAGTTTGAGGGTGATATTCCATGTATGATTGATTTTTATGCAGACTGGTGTCAACCATGTAAAATTGTAGCTCCTGTTCTTGAAGAACTTGCTGGGGAATATAATGGTAAGATCAATATTTTTAAGGTGAATACAGAACAAGAGCAGGAATTGTCTGCCCTGTTTGGGATCAAAAGTATTCCTTCATTATTGTTTGTCCCAAAAGATGGACAACCACAAATGGCTATGGGAGCTTTACCTAAGGATTCATTCGAAAAAGCTATTAAAGAGGTTCTGAAAGTAGAAAAGAATTAATTCTTAGTAACTAATCAGTCGTCAGTCCACAGTCCACAGTCGGCAGTCCAGAGTGGGCAATCATCAGTTCGTAAGCAAGATTTCTGATTCAGATATGGAAAACATCGAAACCTAGGTTTAACTTAATATAAATAGCCCGGTCTTCAGATTGCCGACTTAAAAATGCAAAGTATAATGAAATTAGCCTCAAAATTTAGTCACTTTTAACTTTAGTCACTTCTTTTTATATTTTTTTTCCTTACTTTTGTAATAATTATGGGGGTGCCCTAATATTACGG
>JAUVHQ010000236.1 GCA_030593185.1 Bacteroidota bacterium | reverse complement strand
ACAAGCTGAAAACCGATATTCAACTTCTTAAGTCCACAGACAACAGCTTTTGAAGCCCCTCCTGTACCAAGAACAAGTACATTACGATGATGTTTTGAAATATCAGGAGGCAGTGATTGAATAAATCCTATAATATCGGTATTGTAACCTTTCAGGTTGATCTTGCTTTTCCCCCTCAATATTTTGATAGTATTTACTGCTCTGGCTTCATTAGCTTCAGGATGAATATCATTAAGAAACGGGATCACCTGCTCCTTATAGGGTATAGTTACATTTAGGCCACAAATTTCCGGATTATCAATAACAAGAGACATTATTTCCCCGATACTTTGCAATGGGAAATTCATATATTCTACATCGTTAATCTTTTCTTTTCTGAATTTTTCTGCAAAATACTTTTCAGAAAATGAATGTGTTAACGGAAATCCTATGAGGCCATATTGTTTCATTCCTACTCTCCTATCTTCACTTCGGCATATCGTTCAATAACCCATATGGTAATAATTCCGGTTATCATAAGTAAAATACTAATAACAAGCTCATTGTCAAATTGTTGAGGAAGGTATTTTTCATAGCCTATAACAACCGGATCACCACCGGATTTAAGCAAGATTTCACCAAGCCGGTTGGTCTGATATACCTCATTTTTCCATGGCCAGAGAATACTAAGCGAACCAAGTATAAAACCGGCAAGAAGTGAAATGGTCTGATCTTTATACCGTTTGAATATCCACGACAGAATATGTGAAAAAGCAAGTAGTCCGACAACAGCACCCACGCCCACAGGAATAAGTACTCCCATATCAAATTCATTAACCGCTTCAATAAAGATCAATTCGTAGTTACCCATCAGAATAAGCACAAATGACCCTGAAAGACCGGGTAAGATCATACTGCAAATAGCAACAACCCCGCAAAGCATCAGATAATAAATACGGGTGTTTTCTGTTGCAGGGTTTAAAACTGATAGTAGAACAGCTATAAGGGTACCTGCAAGAAATGTAATCACAACCCGGATATCAACTTTTTCAATTCTCCTTCCGACAAAGTAAACTGAAGCTAATATTAATCCGAAAAAGTATGCCCAGATATAAACTGGATAATTCTCAAACAGGTATCCAAGAATTCTAGCCAGGGTTAATATGCTGATAAAAATTCCAAAAAAAACAGACAAGAGGAACCCCATATTAACGTGGTTAAAAAACCCTTTGAAATCACCTTTCAGTATTAATCTGACAGCCTTCAGATCAAATGACTTAATAGAATTAATAAGCTTCTCGAAAATTCCGGTGATCAGAGCTATTGTTCCCCCTGACACACCCGGTATCACATTAGCTGCCCCCATCCCTATTCCTTTGAAAACAAGAGAAATTGATTCACGTAGTTGCATAAAGACAAAAGAGTTAAAAGTTGAAAGCCGAAAGTTAAAAGTAATAAGTTAATGATTTCATGGAATTCTTGGCTCTCCGATCTCTGCTTTTCACACTGGAACTCTGTGGTTATATTTATTAAAGAATTAACCGCCAAGTACGCAAAGGATGCGCTAAGAACGCAAAGTACAAATATTCTTATGCGAACTTTGCGCCTTCTTTGTGATCTCTGCGGTTAGGTCTTCTTCGCTTCATTATTCCCCTGTAGAAATAGCTCCTTCATCGCATTTTACAGGGCAGGCATTATTTCATTCTTCCCATTATTCCATCTTTCCACTATTCCATTATTCCACCTTTCCCTCTATTCCCTCTATTCCCTTTATCCCCTATTTCTTAAAATCCGGTTTCAACTCGTCAGGTAAAAATTCGTAGAAAGTATCACCTCTGAGTCCTTGTCTGAGTGCTTCAAGAGAGATCACCTCGTTTGGTGCGATATTGCCCAGGTTCACATTAGCACCCAGGAGTTTAATAAACCAAACCTGCTGTGGTTTGTTAGGAGCCTCCCACAATACATTTTCAATTTTTACATGTTTAATGATATCATTTATCAGTTCAGTATTTGCTGATCCGTCACTATTATAAATACCGATTGTTCCACTTTCTCTTGCTTCAGCAATAACTTTCCATGCTCCTGCATCAAGTTCTGTTTTCATCATTGACACCCACTCATCAGGAGAAAAAACTATATCAGCCTGTTTCGAACCCACTTCAGATAATACTCTAACCTGTTCTGACAGTTTACTTATATAATCAATCTTTTGGTCATGAGGTATCATCATTGATCCATCAGAGATCTCGGCAAGTTCAAGTCCGTATTTATCAAGGACTTTCCGGTAATCGTCGAACTTATTTCTGATAATAAATGATTCAAACAAGGTTCCTCCGAAATATGGTGTCGCACCGGCTTCTTTATATATCTTTATTTTTGATTCAAGATCGTTTGTAATTAGTGCAGTACCAAAACCAAACTTAACTACATCGGTATATTCACCGCTTGATTGCATCAGGTTTTCAGCTTCGCGAGTGCTAAGTCCTTTATCCATAACCATTGTAAGCCCTACGTCTCTGGGTTTCTTTGTCCGTTCAGGAATATAAGGAAAATCAAAATTCATATTTTATTATTTTTTATATTTTTTAATCAATTTTCCGATTTTCGTATTTATTTTCCATTCTGAATAAAAGATATAGAAAGTATCCATTATTCCGGGATTTATATTTAATACTTTATCAAGGTAAAAAAGCCCTTTCTTTTCATTACCAATTCCAAAATTAGCTATTGCCAGATAACAATAATTATGTATTGACATACCATTTTCCTCTTGTTCCACATCAAGTTCCAGCAAAGTTTCTGTCCATAATCTGTTTTTCACAAGCATTTCTGCCAGTTCCAATTGATAATCATTATTTTCCGGATCAATCTCCAGGGCTTTTTTGTAAGCATTATATGAACCACCTGCCTTACCTATCAGGTCTAAAACCTGCGCCAGAAAAATCTGGTATTCGGAATTATCCGGATCAAGTTTAATAGCCCTTTTTAAACAAAAAATACTCTCTTTAAAATTATCTCTTTCGTATGCTATACCGGCAAGACCGTTCCATCCTTCGGCATATTCAGGTTCCTCAGCTACTGCCTCCCTGTAGTATTTTTCAGCAAGATCGTATTTACAGAGTCTTTCATAACAATAAGCCATACCCATAAAACCATCAATACTGTCATATTCAATTTTTATGTAATCGTGATATTCAATTAAAGCTTCCTTGTATTTACCCTGATCAGTAAGAATATTAGCTTTATAAAACAGTGCGAAAGCATTTTCATCATTAACAGCAAGAGTAAAATCAAAGGCTTCCAGAGCATCTTTTTTCTTCCCGAGTTTATTATAAATTACTCCCAGATTGAACCATGTATTCTCTGAAAAAGGATCCTCATCAAGATAATTTAAATAAAGTTTAACGCTTCTTTCCAGATCACCCATTTTCTCATAAGCAAATCCAAGCTCATATAAATATTTTTTATTACCGGGATTTAGATGTATTGCCCGTTCAAGGAAATTAACAGACTCTTTGTAGAAATTCTGATGTTGAAGTGATAATGCAATTCCATAAAGAATTTCTTCCCCATTATCAATATCTTGCTCAACAGCTTTATTGTAACTTTTTAGTGCTCTGGAAATATCTCCCATCAATGAATAAGCAGTTCCCTTCATTATATAGAATTCCGGGTTCCCTGATTCAAGAACTTCAATATCACGGAGGATTTTCATTGATTTAATTGGCTGTCCCCGTTCAATCAGAACCTGTGCTTTCTTAAGTTGTATAGCAGTTGATTGAGGATGTTGTTTTGTAGCCTGAACAATTACTTCAAGTGCCTTGTTGAAATTACTAATTTCAATATAATAGTTGATAATACTCTCAAAATCTGAGACATCAAAAAAATTGCTTCTTCTGTTAGCTTTTGCAGCTTCATACCGCTTCACCAGATCTGTTATCTCATCATCTTCCTCTGAAAAAAATCTGTCTTCTTCCATAATTTTTATCCATATTCTTCTGCGCAAATTTACAATAATCAATTAGAAGTTAAAAGTTATAAGTTGTCTCATCCTACATACTTCATCCTTCATACTTCCAAAGATTTTATTCTTCCAATGTTACGTGTTTCGTGTTATGGGTTATGGGTAAAAAGTTATAAGTTAATAGTTAAGCTTTTCGCATTTTTCTTCACTTCATCCACAGTGAAATATGCTCCTCTGTCGCATTTCAGGTGGCAAGCATTCACACTTCATTCTTCTAAAAGGTTT
>JAUVHQ010000045.1 GCA_030593185.1 Bacteroidota bacterium | reverse complement strand
GAGCATGAAAATGTGGTTTCATTTGTATTTCGCTATATCCGGAGGAAAAACAAGGTTACCTGGCTCTATTTTGGAGCAAATATTATTTTTCTTGCTTATTTACTGCGAATTATCACCTCTCAGATGATTTCCGGATCGTGGAGTCCGGGTGCTAGCCTCTGGCAATTGTTTCTGGGTTTTATCCTGTACCCTGTCCTGCTTGTTCCTGTTCATGAAGGAATTCACGGTCTTGTTTATCTTCTTGAAGGAGCTAAGAAAATAAAGTTCGGCGCTAACTTAAAGCAATATATCTTTTATGTTACAGCCGATCATTTCGTACTTGACAGAAATAGTTTCTACAAACTTGCGTTTACCCCGTTTATCATCCTGAGTCTTGCACTTGCAGCAGGCAGTATATTTATTCAACCGCCATATTCCTGGGGTTTTTCTCTATGTCTGTTGGCACATGGCACAATGTGTATCGGTGATTTTGCCCTCGCCAGTCTTTTTGCTGAATATCCTGAAAAAGAAATCTACACTTACGACCAGGCATCTGAAAAAACTTCACTTTTTTACGAAAAAATCTGAACAGATGAAACATCCAAATAAATGTTATACCACACAGATGAATGATTATTCAGGATGTTCCATGTGACCTTTGAAAATTAATTTATAACCACATGAACTTTTCAAATGCCATTGTACGTAAGCCCGGAATCAATTACAGTGAAGGTATTACTACATCAGGTCTTGGGAAACCTGATATCACACTTGCACTAAAGCAGCATGAAGTATATTGCAGGAGTCTCGAAAAATGCGGACTGTTTGTTGAAAAACTTGAACCTGCCTTTTCTTTTCCCGACGCTGTATTTGTTGAAGACACAGCCATTGTTACCGAAAATATAGCTGTTATTGCCCGGCCGGGCGACCCTCGCAGACGAGGTGAGGAAAACACTATTGAAAAAGCGCTTAAGAAATACCGTACAGTTGTTCGCATCAAAGAACCCGGAACTGTAGACGGCGGCGACATCTGCCAGACGGAAGATCATTTCTTTATCGGTATCTCAGGAAGGACGAACCATGAAGGAGCCAGACAACTCAAATCCATCCTGTCACAGTATGGCTATTCCGCATCTCTCATTGAGGTTCATCATACACTGCACCTAAAATCAGGATTCAACGACCTCGGGAACAATCGTTTACTGATCCATGAACAATTCCTTGATAATCCGGCAATAAAAAACTTCGAAAATATCATTGTCCCTGAAAAAGAGGCTTATGCTGCCAATGTGGTCAGAATCAACGATCACCTGCTGGTTTCCGATGGGTTCCCGGAAACACTGTCAATACTTAAGCAACTTAATATACCGCTTATCGTCCTGGATATGTCTGAATTCCGTAAGATGGATGGTGGCCTGAGCTGCCTGTCTCTTAGGTTTTAAAAATGTCTGTATAACATTTCCGTAACAAACTATATCTTTACGGCCTTATTGATCAGGCAATTAGCTATTCGATTTATTATTGAGTCAAGCAGTATCTTCAAAACAAAGCTATACCGCTTTATCACTGCTCCCCTATGGTTCCCAGTCTTCAATAACCAGCTTTTTGCCGCGTTTATTTATAACAAGCTTCTGTTTGGCTCTCCATTTCAAATCAGTTATCATTTCCTTCGGAATAATTATTGCATAACTCTTACCACCCGATACTTTGGTCAGGCTGCGAATGTGTTTTTCACTAAGTGGTCTGCGTCCCATAATTATTTAATTTTAATTACGTTATTAATAACGTTATTAATAACGTAACTAATAACGTAATTATTTTTCAAAAAAACTAATTTTTTAACAATTTACTTAATTCGGAGGTACATTAATTTACACTTACACTTAAGGATTCTATCCGGAGCTGGTCATACTGATCCATAAAAATAACATCACAGGTATTATTCATGTCTTAAAGCATCAGCAGGATTGATATTTGCTGCTCTCAATGCTCTGTAACTGATTGTTAGCAACGCAATTGCCAGAGTGATCAAAAGAGATATAATAAATTCAAAAGGTGACAGGTTGATTCGGAAGTAATAATTCTGCAACCAGCTTTTCATCGCAAAATAGGTTACCGGCCATGCGATTAGTGTTGCAGCACATACCAATACTGCCACCTCTCTTCCCAAAAGCCATAGGATATGGATCTCTTTTGCACCATTCGCTTTCCTGATTCCGATCTCTTTTGTTCGTTGTTCGGCAGTAAAAGAAGTCAATCCAAACAACCCAAGGCAGGCTATTAATATGGCAAGAACTGAAAACAGGAATGCAAGTGTTCCTGTACGTTTTTCCTCAGCATAAAGTCTTTCAAAATCCTCGTCCAAAAAAAAGTAAACCATAGGATCATTGTCTGAAAATTGTTGCCATAGTTTTTCTGCCTGAAGTATAGTATTTTGAATATTATCCGGGTTTAAACGTAAAGAAATATAACCCCAGTTCCAGCGGTTAGGATAAAGAATAAAAATATGTGGATATATCCTGTCATGCAAAGATTGATAATGAAAATCCTTTACTACACCTATAACCTGCAAATAGGTCCATTGTTGTGGTTCATCACCCGGCTGCATAAATCTGACTTTGAAAGGGTCTTCAAGTCCAAATTGTCTCACGGCACTTTCGTTAATTACACAAGCGCCGCTATCTGAAGCGAAATTTTTCGAGAAAAACCGTCCGTCAGCCATAGTAAGTTGATAAGTTTCAGTGTAATCATAATCGGACCAGTTTGTTTGCATGAGGTATGATTTCTCACTGCTCTGACCCTCCATCCAGTAACCATTGTGATTGTTTGGATGTCCGGGAACCGCTGTGGAATGACTCACCTGTTCAACACCTGACAGTTTTTTAACTTCATCAATGAAGGTTTGCTGCTTTTCACCCAGTGCTCCTGCCCTGCTAATCACCATTAAATTTTCCTTATTGAATCCAAGGTCTTTGTTTAGCATATAACTTACCTGCTTATACACGATCATAGTTGCAAGGATAATAATAACTGAAACAGTCATCTGCACAACTACGAGAATGCTTCTGAGGATTTTACTGCCTGATCCACTTTTATACGGACCACTTAAAACTGCTACAGGACGGAACGATGCAAGAAAGAATGCCGGATAACTACCTGCTATAACGGAAATAAACAACCCTAATCCGATTAAACCCGGAATTACATACCAATGAGTAATATATGCCAGGCTAAGTTGGCTATTTATCAGGTTATTAAAATATGGCAAACATAACTCTACTATCAGGATAGCGAAAACAAGTGATACAAGTGTAACAACTATTGATTCAAAAAGAAATTGCCAGATAATTTGTCCCTTTAAAGATCCTACAACCTTTCGTAAACCCACCTCTCTTGAACGTTTTGCTGACCTGGCTGTTGCCAGATTCATATAGTTAATGCTGGCAATAACAAGAATAAGAACTGCAACCAGGGAAAAAATAATAATATAGCGCTTATCGTTTGATGGTTCAAGTCCATGTTGAATATCAGGATTCAGGTGAATATCCTTGAGATCCTGCAGGTAAAACCCGTAGCTGTTACCTCCCTGGATGAATTCTTCCATGGATATGCCCAGCATTTGCTCCATCTGAGGTTCAATATATTGCCTTAGCCATTCAGGTATTTTAGCTTCCAGTTGCTCTGCAGAAGCCCCTTCTTCCAAAAGCAAATAAGTATAAAAACTATTACTGAACCAAATATCGCTATTTGCTCTTTGATTGGTAACAAATGACCCCAGCATGTTAAATTTGAAATGAGAATTATCCGGAACATCTTCCATAACTCCTGTAATTGTATAAAGTGTACTGTCTGTTCCTACCTTTATCATTTCTCCTACGGGATCACTGCTTCCAAAGATTCTACCGGCAGCGTTTTTTGTTAATACAACAGTATGCGGTGCTGCTAATGCAGTTTGCGGATCTCCCTGGATCATAGGAATAGAGAAAATGTTAAAAAAGGTTGAATCGGCTTCCATAAAACCATCTTCAATAAAACTACGATCCTTATATTTGATCACTGTTTCTCCCCATGTGTTTAAGCGAACAGCATCAACTACCTCAGGAAAATCCTGCTTAAAAGCAGGTGCAGCCGGGGAACATGTCCAGGCACCTTCCAGTTCGGTTTCACCCAATTTACCTTTTAAATACAAACGCCAGATACGATCTTTCTTTTCATGAAAATCATCATAACTGAGTTCACTGATAACAAAAAGAGCTATCAGAATACTACAGGCCAATCCAACAGCTAATCCGGCTACATTTATGAATACATACGCTCTCTGCCTGATCATGTGGCGCAGGGTGAGTTTGATATAGTTGCCTATCATAAAATTAGTATGGATATTAAAATAACGAATATAATGTAAAGACGGATACCTTCGGTAAAAGTTGCACTGTAACCCCGAAAATGCCATTGAAAAAAAACGGGGAAACAAATATTAATTTGCTAAAAAGTGAACTAATAATTTTTTGTGTTCGGCAATTTTAATATAAACCTGGTTCCTTTACCTTCTTCACTTTCAACAAATATTTCGCCATGGTTTTTTTCAATAAATTCTTTACATAGAATTAATCCCAGCCCGGAGCCTTTTTCATTTGCAGTCCCAGGTGTTGAAAATTCTGTATCAAGCCGGAATAATTTTTTCATATCTTCAGGTTTTATCCCTACTCCTGTATCAGTTATTAAAAATTCCACAAAACTGTTCACATCTTTGGCTGTTATTCTTACATTACCATTTTGAGTAAACTTTATTGCATTTGAAAGGAGGTTTCGAATCACTGAACCGATCATGTTTTTATCGGCAAAAACTTTTATTTGTCCTGGAACTTCATTCAACACAGTAATATTTTTCTTTATTGCATATTCATTCAATAAATCAATTGTATCATCAACTACGCTTTTCAAAAAAAAGTTTTCGGGGTTTATTTTTAATTTTCCGGTTTGGGAACTTGACCATTCAAGAAGGTTGTTAAGTAAATCAATTGTTTCATTACCTGTTTTGTATATATCATAAGCTATTTTCTCAATTTCCGCTCTAGAAAAATCCCCTGAATTCTTCCAAAGCAATTCAGTGAAACCAAGGATTGAGTTAAACGGACTTCGTAAATCATGTGAGATAATAGAGAAAAATTTATCTTTTGACGCATTAAGTTCCTGCAAATATTCCTGATTTTTCTTAAGAGTTATTTCTGCCTCCTTTTGTGCTGTTATATCACGAATAGATCCCTGGAAAGCAACTACATTGCCATCATTATCTTTTACTGCAACAGAGGAAATAAGTGCTTTTATTATACTGCCATCTTTTTTCTTCAGGTTAAACATTACATCTTTAGTAAATCCCTGTTGTTCTATCTCACTCATATCAAATTCTCTATCAGGCGGGTTCTCATATAATTCCCGTATATTTACCTTTTTTAATTCTTCCATACTTTTATAACCAAAGAATTCGGGAGCACCGTCACTCATATCAAGCCATTCTCCTTCTTTCGTAGTAATAAAAACGCAATCGGTGGATGTTTTAAAGAAACTTCGGTATTTTTCTTCACTCTCTCTCAAAGCTTTGGCCCTTTTATCAACTTCCTCTTCCAAATTTTCCGTTTGTTTCAGGACAAGTTCATCCTTTTCCTTTTTAAGTATGTTTATTCTGTCAACCAGAGCCAGTGACAAAAGAAAAACCAGCATTACTAATCCTACCTGGTATGCATTTTCGGTAAAAGTATTACTCGGCAAAATACCAAGCCGAACCATTTCAACTATACTACCTGATACCAGGAATGTCAGTACTGCAATCATAAAATAACGAGCCTGCCGGTACCTTTTCCGCCAGATTACAATACCGGTCACTAATATCGTAAAAAGACAAAGAATTGATAAAACCGCGGCTATTTTGATAACAATACCATACCTGAAAAAAGGTATCATCAATACAACCATACCACATAACACCAGCAAGGCAGTAATGATCTTATGGTAAACAGGAAACCGGATCTTTGTTTGAAGGAATTCAGATGTGAACTTCAGGGAAAAAAATATGACAAGCGTGTTTAGTAAAATAAAAGCGAAATGATTCCACCAGGCATGATCAGGCCAGAGATACTGGCTGGCGAAACCATCATACGATGCATGAAAAAGTATGAAACCGGCAACGGATAAAATGTAATAGAGATAACTTTTCTCATGGAGTAAAAGAAAAACAACCAGGCTGTAACAAAATATAAAAAACAAAATTCCATAGAAAAGTCCGGCAATTAGTTGTTCTTTCTGACTTATCTGAGTAAATGCTTCAACAGAGAACAAGGTAAGAGGCAAAGTCATTGATGCACCATTTAAAAAGCGCATGTAAATAGTTTGTCCGGCATCGTATTTAAGCGGTATTTTAAATACGAAAGAAGGATAAGGAATATCCCGTGTATTAAAAGGGAGGTAAGTCCCGGTTTTCTTGTGTGTATACCCCTTGTTGTCTGGTCTTTGCAGATATAAATCAATATGCTGCATATTGGCAAAACCCAATTTCAGCCGCCAGTTTTCTGACTGTCCGGTTTCATTTCTTATCCTGAAACGTACCCAATAAGCAGAATTAGTATGACCAAAATTTGGTACTTCATTCTGACTTGGAACAAATTTATTTTCAAACTCAGGAGAGGTGATTTCTTCAATTGTTAATTTACCGGAAGGATCTTCGAGTATCTCCAGGTATAAACCTAACGGATATATATCCTGCTCATCGTTGAGGATTACAGGTGCCGTTAATGGAATGTTACGGTTCTCGCCGGGAATGTAATATGAAAATTCATCAGGCAATTCCCGGGCAGTAAGTGCAACAGTCTGAACAGGTAAGATAAAATATAATATGAAAAATAAAACGATCAACCTGCTTTTTACATTATTTGTGTATAGAAACCGTCAAAAACATACTACTGTTATTTAAAATGTCAGTCACCGATTTAGGAATTTAGGTTATGCAATTCTCTGCTAAAATAGATAATTTACCAGAAAAAAGGAAATCTTTATTTCTGTTTCCTTTCTTGCCTGAAATGTTAAACAATGAATAACAACAATTGAAAGAAAGGATAAAGAAAGGTTATCCTGATTTCGGGATGAATGCAGTGGGAAAAGGAAAGGATTCTGAAGAATAGCCTGTACTATTCATAAATATTGAAAAATGATAATATTTATGAATACGCCAGGCTAATAATCTTTAATTGATAAAGAGACATCATAACCTTCAACTTTTATTTCCGGCATTCCTTCATACTCTTTACCTTTAACAGCATCATATTCGATGGTAGAATTTTCAATTATCTTTGTTTTGTGAGTAAAATTCTCTTCATTAATGTCAAGATGAGGATACTTAATATTTGCTTTGAACCTGTAATCCAAATTAGCAGGAATACCAATGGTGATTTTTTCATATTTCCCATTCACATTCAAGCTTTTGAAATTATCACCTGTCTCAGTAATAATAAATTTATCATTGTACCCGGTAGCTACAGACAAAACACTTGTTAATTTATCAATTTTAAAGGTTCCATATTTCGATTCGACTATCTGAAGGCTTTCAAGTTGTGTTGAATTAATACCGTCATTATATGAAGCGGAAATATTGCATTTCCTGCCTTTAACAAATTCAAATTTCGAATATTTTGAAGCAATTTCGATATCCTCCAGTTGGTTGATAATAACTGTACAATCATAACAATCAGCTTTCAGTCTCCCCGATTTTTCTGATCTGAAACCGGAATATTTAGCTGTAAAAACAACATCATCTGTTTTGTCAAAATTGAATTTGTCATTATAGCTGTCAACTTCAAGAGACCCGCTTGTATTTATAAACACTTTTGAATATTTGGATTCAAATTTTGCATCACCTATACTATTAGCCTCAAAATCTGTATTATAAAGTGTGATATCTGCCTCCTTTTTCATATCACTAAACTCTATTGTACTGTATTTAGCTGAAATAACTGCTTCATTATCCACTTTTCCTCCATACAATTTATCATTATAAAGCTTTAGAACCAGTTTACCAAGAACATCGGCCAGGTCGATATCTGAATATTTTGAAGTAAGATCCAGATTGCATTTTTTTGGGATGGTTAATTCACCTGTTATCTTAAACTCAGTAAGAGTAACATCCTTTTCACCTTCCAGCTTAAGTTTTGTCCGATTCATTATCGAGGTCCTTCTTTTCCAGAATTTCATGTTGATACTTGCTCTCTCCGGTGAATTACTGAAAGTCATGTTTTTCAGATAAGAATCAAGTCTTTCAACATCATCCTTATTTGATCCTTTGGCAATTATATGAAGCTTATATTCAATTACCGGTTTGTCCCATGTCCGAATATTCAGATCACTGTTATAATTATTAAAGGATAAATTCACATCTTCATTAGCCTTGTAGCTCCAGCTATATGTCTTCTGTAGTTTTTTGTCCTGTCCGTAACCTGCTATGCTAATACTTAGAAATATTAACAAAAACAGGGATTTACAAAAATATTGCTTCTTCGTTTTCATAATTGTTGATCTTATTGGTTTCTAAAATAATCAGTTCGAGAATCTGTATCTTTTTTTCATAAGTGTCGAATATTGTATTAATAATTTTCTCATTGTATCCAATCTCATTCAGATCTTTCATAGCCTGATCATACATATTATCTATCCTCTGCATCTCTTCAAAAAGATCTTCGACAATTTTATTATCAATATTGCTGTACGATCTGACTTCCTCCTTTTTAAGATTAATCAAAGTTCTATATTCATTTTCCCTCTCTCCAAGCGTTTTGTCAATTTTCGCCAGTGTCATTTTTCGATTCGTTATATAATTGCTTCCAAGATCGTACACAACATAGCCAACACTTAAAAAAAGCAACAATATTGCAGCTGCATTTCTAAATCTGCGAAAAAAGCTTTTATTTCCTGGTTCCAATCCTGTAGATTTCCTGGATTGAAGATCACTTCTTATCCCTTCCCATATGACGCTGTCATCGGGATGTTCAACATCCAGGTTTTGCCTTTCTTTTTTTAAGTACTTCTCCAGATCAATTAACATATCTTTTAGTTATTAAATTCTTACTTAGCAGGTCCAATGCTCTTTTATATTGTGTTTTAGATGTAGATTCCGAGATTTTCAGAAGATCTGCTATCTCCCTGTGTTTATAATTCTCCAGTGCATATAATATTACTATTGTCCTTGCACCTTCCGGTAATTCCTTTATTGCATTGTGTACAATAGCCGGGTCTATCTCATCTTCAACTACATCATTATAATCCTCATCGGGCAATCTGTGATTATCTACATCTTCAAAATGTATTTTATTTTTTCTCAAAAAGGATATACAATTATTGATAACAATTCTTCTTAACCAACTGCCAAATGCTTCATTTCTTTTCAACTCATTTAATCTTCCAAATACCGCAATAAATGATTCCTGCAATATATCTTCTGTATCCATTTTGTTATTTAGAAATCTGATAGCAATATTATACATAGCACCTGAATACCGTTTATAAAGGCTGAACTGAGCTTTAATATCACCCTGTTTGCACCTTTCTATCAATTCTATGTTTAAATCAATACTTTGATTCATATCCTGTTCAATTTATAGATGCGGAATTTTAAAAATAGTTGGAATAAATTACAAAAAAAACTGAAAAAATATGGATTTTTTTTTAAAACCCTCTTCACTCTTTGTGCGAAAGCAAGTTTCCACGAGTGTATTTTGGCAATATCTGTACTTTGATGATGACAGCAGATGGGATCAATTGTGATTTTATTGGTAAGAAATTAGTAAAGTCACCACATAATTTTATTCATTTAATTTGTCCAACTTACTTTGAAATCATACAAACAAGGTTATTGTTAATGGTTTAGCACACGGATTTAAAATTGGAATTCTCAAAACATTAACTACATTTGATAAAACAAATAAAACCATATAAGTATGAAAAAAGTATTCGTTATTTTCCTTTGTGCCTTGTTTGCCACAACCATAATTTATGGTCAGAAGAAAAGAGTGGCTGTAGTTACCTTTTATGTCGACAAGTATATTAATGCTGATAAAATAGTTGAAACGTCAAGGGCCAGTACCTATAAAAAAACCATGGAAGATGATCCCAGGTTTGATCTCAGGCCAATCCTGCAAAACTTTCATGAAACATTCCTGAAAGATTACGTTAAAAAATTCCCATTTGAGTTGATTCCGGAAGAAGAGGTCTTAAATCATGAAATGTTCAAAGCATATAAGGGACTTGATGGTATTGAGAGCCAGGACTCGATCGATAACTTAAATGATGCTATTAACGACAGGTTCATTTCTATAGAAGGCTACAATGTGCTACTTACAGGGGGAAATTTGCTGAGATCCTGGAGAACCGAATCCCATTTGATTACAATACTTGAAGATATAGACGTAGATGGTGTAATGTTTGTTTATCTGCATTATGCATGGGAACCAAAGGTTGCTGTTGGTGGCCTTGGGAATTGCGGTATCAGGGCTTATATAAATATGGATTTGTTTAATAAGGAATCCAAGAAGGTTTTTAAATTGGAGGAGCATGCAACCTCTAAGAAAGGTGTTGCTTTAATCCAGGGAGCTCCTATTTTTAATTATGACAAATTAATGCCTATGTGTGAGAGTGCAACAGATAAATTACTGGATGATCTGAATAAAGCATTACCAAAGTATGTTAAAAAGGTTGATAAAAAGCTGTAAAGAACGCCCTGTTTCCTGGAACAAAAAAGAGAATTATAGCTGTTTTGAATAATGGAAGGATTTGATCTAACCAACTGACTTTTTTCATGTTATTGATTTCATAACAAAAATCCCTGCAAGTCGTTGACTTACAGGGATTACTTTTGGGCTTTATGATATCTGGAATTGGCTCATCCCCTGACGATATCACCTACGCTAAAGCTTCGGTGATCACAGAAATGTCAGGATCTTTGACCTTCGGTCTTCGGTGATTCCTATTGTTCTAGCCTTACAACCCAAAACGAATCCTATCGGATTGGTTTTATTTTATTCACTCCAGTTTCGAAA
>JAUVHQ010000010.1 GCA_030593185.1 Bacteroidota bacterium | reverse complement strand
TTGATTTATTTAATTTGGAAGTCAGCTGAAGCTGGCTAATATTATCTTAGCATGCTTATTTAGTGATTGTCTCAAAAGAGGTTAATCAATACGATTCTTCTCTTTGTGGCCCTTTGTGTATACTTTGTGAACCTCTGTGTAATAATTGTTTAAGAGTTAGTCACAAAGTAACACCAAGAAGACACAAAAAGCCACAAAGACTATTGAGACAACCCCTAAGTTAACGATTTTTGATTTTAGAAGTTATTAAAAATCAGAAATCTAAAATCAGCGTTCCTTGTTCGATATTCAAATCTACAGAGATCTAGATTTATGGATCCACACTAATTAAGCCTCTCAGCTAAGGGTTTAAAGAACCGTATAAACTTCTCATGAGGCACTGAAACACAAATACGTGCAAATTTATTTGCTTTTTCCTTGTCAATTCTGGTAAAAAAACTCAGAGATATACTCCCAATATAATAATCAATTAATTCATCTTCTGACTTATTAACTATAACAAAAATCCCAATAGGATCAGAGTTTAAATAGAACTCCTTTGCTAACAGACCTGTTTTCTCCAGATACTTTATATTCTCTGCAATATCATTCCTGGTTTTTTCTCTGAAATCATCAATTGCTTTTTTGCCCTCTTTTGAAGTAAGTAATTCATATACCAATTGTTGAGAAAAAGCATTCACTCCATTACTTGCATACAACAGTCGAATTTTAAGTTCATCTACCAGATCTGCATTATTAGTATGCACAAACCCGATACGCTGACCGCTTAAACCTACTGACTTACTAAAACTTTCCACTATTATTACATTATCAAACCGAAGGAGTTTTTGATAGAAATCATCATCATCATTATAAAAGACTCTTCTGTACGGACTGTCAAATATTACTATTGTACCTTCGGCATTGAGCTTTTCAACTAAATTAAGTACTTTATCATCCGAGAATTTATCCCCGACCGGGTTATTCGGATCGCAAATAATAACAGCAGAATCTTTCAGTTCTTCGGGCTTTTCGAGCAAATCCTCAAATCTATCATAATTGTAGTTAATGATCCCCCTGATGGTCATTATGTGTATGTATGCACCCCAATAAAATGCGGGCAGATATATATCTTTTACTTTTATTGATTGAAATACCAGATCGAGCGCATTCATTCCTCCCGATGTAATTGTAATATTGGCAGAGGATGTTTTATTTCCAAAATAGATATCATTTATAGCTTCCTTAAGTTCCGGAAATCCGGGTATTGGAGGATAAACCTGAATGTTATCACTATTAAAATCAATATTTCCAATTACCTCCGAAAGGTCAATATTACAAACAGCATTGACTCCCCGGTTCAGAAAAAGGTATTCTTTTCCGTTTTTCCTGCTTAATTCTTTAATTTTCTGACCTATACTAACAATTTTTGAAAATTTGGCACCACTGCGATTTATGTTCATTTGTTTTGGATTTTAAAAGATTTTAGGTTTGCAAAAATATAAATAATAGAGATTCTTCCAATATCTTAGCTTGAAGAATTAACATGGCTATAAAAAAAGTGTCTGTTTTTTTCCTGAATTTGAGTACAGGTAAACTAAAGATTAATTACCTCATCATATGCAACAGCAGCAGCTTCCATTACAGCTTCAGACATTGTTGGATGCGGGTGTACAGATTTGATCAATTCGGGGCCGGTAATTTCAAGTTTTCGTGCCACGACAATTTCTGCGATCATTTCAGTAACATTGGCACCTATCATATGCCCTCCTAACAACTTATCATATCTGGCATCAAAGATCAATTTGACAAAACCTTCTTTTTCACCAATTGCCCTGGCTTTACCTGACGCAATAAACGGAAATTTCCCGACTTTTATTTCATAACCTGCTTCTTTTGCCTCTTTTTCTGTCATACCAACCGATGCCACTTCCGGTGATGTATAGGTACATGATGGAATATTTTTATAGTCAAGCTGACCGGGTGTTTTTCCGGCAATATTTTCAACGCATATAATTCCCTCAGCAGAAGCAACATGGGCAAGTGATTGTCCATGTACTATATCTCCAATAGCATATATTCCTTTTACATTTGTCTGGTAATATTCATCAACCCTTATTTTATCTTTATCCATCTCAATACCAATTTCCTCAATACCAATATTTTCCAGATTAGGAGAAATACCAACTGCAGACAGGACAATATCTGCTTCAATTCCCTTTTCCCCCTTCCTGGTTTTCACGGTTACTATACATTTCTCTTCATTTATACTAACCTGTTCAACAAATGAACCTGTCATCACTTTCATGCCTGCTTTCTTAAAAGATCGTTCAAGTTGCTTTGATACTTCTTCATCCTCAAGCGGTACAATATTTGGAAGGAATTCAACAAGAGTAACATTTACTCCTATAGAATTATAAAAATATGCAAACTCGCTTCCGATAGCCCCTGATCCGATAATAATCATAGATTCAGGCATCTTATTCAGGGTTATTGCTTCCCGGTAACCGATTATTTTTTCCCCATCCAGTTTCAGGTTGGGCAATTCTTTCGGTCTGCCCCCGGTAGCCAGTATAATATGTGGTGCAACATACTCTTCATATTTACTATTATCACTTTCTACCCGAACTTTATTTTCCCCGGCAAGTTTGCCGAAACCCTCTATATGGTCAATTTTATTCTTTTTAAAAAGATATTGAATCCCTCTGCTCATTTCTTCTGCAACAACTCTGCTTCTTTTTATCATTCCATTTATATCAGGACTTATATCACCATTTATATTAATCCCATAATCTGCTGCATGCTTCACATTTTCATACAATTTTGCACTTTTCAACAACGATTTGGCAGGGATACAACCCCAGTTAAGGCAGATACCACCCAGTTCAGCCCTCTCCACAACAGCTACTTTTTTACCCAGTTGTGAGGCTCTTATTGCAGCAACATACCCTCCCGGTCCGCTACCGATAACAATCATATCATAATTCATAAAGCGCTCTGTTTGATTATTTTACAATTATTTTATTTGTTTAATTTCAAATGGTGAATTTACAAAACAATATTAACTTAAAAAAGGCTAAGGCTAAGGTTGAGGGCGCCTTAGCCTTATTTCAACAAACATTCAAATTTGGTAGTTGCATTTGAATAGTATTAACCTTTTTAATTACCTTGCGAAACTATGTTCTTTCTTTACATTACCCTCATTCAAGATGAAGATTATGAACATAAAAGACCGCGATAAAAAGTTGTTAAGCTTACAGGAATTTATTGGACTGGATATTCATATTAGTAAATTCATTCACCAGACCCCTACTCAAGAACTTGCCGAACGAATTATAAATGAAGGCCTTGGGTTTGAGAATCATTTAATGCATACCACAGACCAGATATCCGGTTTTGATCTTGTAGAACTAAACTATTTCCTTATGATCAGGAGGAATTACGGACAATTTACAATTGTTATTATTATTGCTGATGAACTAATTAATTATTTAATTCAAATAATAAAAGACACAAATATTCATTATTCAGAGATTCTCAGTAAAACTTTACCAATGTGTAATTCTGAGGGTACACCGATATATATTCTACCCGAACAATTTATTAAAGGGTATTTTAATCAAATTACACTTGAAAGAATCCTCAACCCAAAATTTGATCCATATTACAGGCCTCCCACAATTATTGAAAACTTTGATATCCTTACGAAGAGTCAGTAATTGAAAATGCATCAGCAATAAAAAGTGTAAATGTTTATGGCTTGATAATGGCTAATTTCATTATACTTTGCAATTTCCAGTCAACAGTCGGCAATCGGCAGTCGGCAATCTGAAGACAGGGTTAATTATATTTTATTGGATTTTCTTATTTGAGTGGTCAAATAGTAAAGTCCATCTTTAAGAAATTTTTTGCTTACGTGATAAATATCCATCGCAAAAACAATTGCTGACTGTGGACTGTTGACTGCCGATTATTAACTAATTATTTATGAAACCCGAAAAATAAGGTTTTATTAATTCACCCGGTGAAACAGCAACTTCGTTGCTCCCCGCTTTGCGGGGGTTTCACGGGGTGAACCCTGTGAAACTATGTTCTAAATGAGTTAAACCCTTGTTCGATCGGACTAATCCAGCAATTCAGATATCTTGTTTCTCAGATCTTCACCACGAATGTTTTTTTCAATAATTATACCGTTTTTATCGAGAAGGAGGTTTGAAGGGATAGAGTTAATACCATAAGCTTTAGAAACTTCATTATTCCAATAATTCAGATCTGAGACCTGTGTCCAGGTCAGCTTGTCATCTTCGATTGCCTTAAGCCAGTCTTCCTTTTTCCTGTCGAGGGATACACCAAACACATCAAATCCTTTATCTTTATAATCGTTATATACAGATACCACATTAGGATTTTCACTACGACATGGGCCACACCATGCAGCCCAGAAGTCAATAAGCAGGTAATTTTCTCCCACAAGGGAAGAAAGTGTTACAGGATTTCCATCAGGATCATTCTGAGTAAAATCAATGAATTTTTTTCCTATTGCAACTTTTTTCAATATCTCAGCTCTTTCAGCAAGTTCAACAACAAAACCTGATTTGTTCAGTGCTGCATCAAGTTTTTCCAATTCTGCTTCAATTTCTACACCGGACATTCCATAAGATACACTTCGAAGTACATAAGGGGAAATATATGAAGCAGGATGCTCTGTTATATAGTCCTTGCTAAATTGCTGGCTATCTTCATAAATCTTATCACGTTCTGCTTCTAATTCAGAAGCTTTAGCTTCGTCTCCTTCCTTTTTTAATTCGATCAATTTCATTCGTATCTCACCATATTTTTCCCAATGTTTATTCAACTCTTCAGAATAAGCATTATATTCATCCTGCACAGATGAACCGGTGATTTTTGCTTTATAAAGAGTATCGGCATGTCCTGTAACAGTGATATCTGAGTTCTCAATGAAAATCGGTAATCTACCGCGTTTGCCTTCCAGTGTTATATAAAAATAGTCGGGTATATCAACTGTTCCGGTAAACATAAATATTCCTTCAATTACATCAACCGAATCAACAGCCTGCCATTCAGTACCAACTCTTGTATTTATATAAGCCTTACCCTCATCCAAACCATTGAAATTTGCTGTAAGAGAATATTCCGGGACTGAAGAACATGATAAAAACATCAGTCCCAATAAATAGAGAAATAAATTTTTCATTGTTTGTGTTTTAGTTTGAAAATTCCTGTAAACATATAAAAATTAGATTGATGAAATATTTTCTTGAAGAAAAACCTTATGGTTTACCTAGGAAAGTACTTATCCAGTAATTGTCTTGCAGCTATAAAAGAACTTATTTTATTATCGAGGACCATTTTCCGGAATTTCTCAATTTGCTTAATGATTTCGGGATGCTGGTAAAAACGATCTTTCAATTTATCGTTGATAGTCTCATACATCCAATATAAAGATTGACTTTTCCTTTTTTGCTCAAGGAATTTATTTGCCCTGGTAAACAGGCAATATTTATCTATTGTTTCCCACACATGGCTAATACCTGTTCCATCTTTTGCTGAACAGATTAATACTTCAGGGACCCATCCCGATTTGGTTGGTGGATACAGGTGTAAAGCATTCTGATATTCCGCTTTAGCCCTGTTAGTATGAATTTTATTATCCCCATCGGATTTGGTAATAACCACGGTATCTGCCATCTCCATGATACCACGTTTAACTCCCTGTAATTCGTCACCCGCACCTGCCAACATCAGAAGCAGAAAAAAATCCACCATTGAATGAACAGCGGTTTCAGATTGTCCAACCCCGACTGTTTCGACAAAAATTGTATCAAATCCGGCTGCTTCGCAAAGCACTATGGTTTCTCTTGTTTTTCGGGCAACCCCACCCAGTGTACCTGCAGCTGGCGAAGGACGGATATATGCATTAATTTCAGCTGATAATTTTTCCATCCTGGTTTTATCACCAAGGATACTTCCTTTCGAGTACTCACTGCTTGGATCAATTGCCAGCACAGCAAGTTTTCGTTTCATCCCGATCAACTTATTACCAAGAGCTTCGATAAAGGTACTTTTACCTACCCCGGGAACTCCCGTGATACCTATACGTACAGAATTTCCTGCATAGCCAAGACATTTTTCAATAACCTCCTGGGCAACTTCCTGATGCCTGGGAAGATTGCTCTCGATAAGGGTAATTGCCTGGCTCAATATTGTCCTGTTTCCTGTCAGGATACCATCCAAATATTCACCCGGGGCAAGTATTTTTCTTTTTGCTTTTCTGTGCTTGTGTAAAGCATCTCCATTTATACTCTCCGGCTGGTCTACACCCTCATTTACACGTAAAGCACTTTTAAATTTGCGTGGCATATCCGGCAAGTTAATAAACAGAAATCAACTATCTGCAGAGTAACAGGTCTTTTTTTTGCCTATTTCGTTTCTGGGGGGTTCACTTCACCGGTTACCCGAAGAATTATCATTGAATTTTTCGGATCATTAGTAATAACAGTAATAGATTTATTCTGCCTTCCTTTGCGTGTTCCGGAGCTGAATATTGCTTTTATTGAACTGGTTTTCCCCGGTTCTATCACTTTATCTTTCGGACTAACAGCTGTACATCCGCAACTTGATTTTATTTTCCTTATAATTAAGTTGCCTTTTCCAACATTTTTAAAAATGAAATCATGTTCAACTTTTGATCTCTGAGCCATTTTGCCAAAATTAAAAGTTTTCCCGTCCATAAATTCAATTTTAGCAGCATTAGCAAGTTCTTCGGCTGTCATCGAAGTAAAATTCTCAACGATAGTTGCAGATATTGTCAACCGGTTATTCCCTATTGCCTGCTCATTTGTCAGGACGATTATCCTGTTGATCACAAAACCCCAATCATTAATAACACCCGCGTTATAAGTTGCTTCAATATAACCTTTCTGTTGCGGTTTAAGTGTTTCCGGAACAGCTTTAATTTGTAAATGTTTAGGAACCTGATCGAATCTTAATACCTGATTCTTTTTTGAAGTATTAATTATCTGCATCTGGATGGTTTTTTTCTCACCATGGTTTATCCTGACAAAAGCCAAATGATTTGACTTGAATCTGACATCCCCTATTTGATATGGATAAATATCCTCAACGGTAGGCTTTTTGGGAATAACTTCTCCTTTAATTCTCAGAACAACTGCCTTTTTTGCAGCATTTGAAAAAACAGAAAGGCTTTTATCGAATCCACCCGGTCGATTTTTCGAAATGTAGGTTGCCTTCACAAATCCTTTTCCTCCGGGCATTACAGGTTCTTTTGACCATGCAGGTGAAGTGCAACCACAGGAAGCTGTTACACGGTTAATTACCAATGGGATACTGCCCGTATTAGTAAAGCTGAATTTATAGGTAACATTACCATCTTCTTCTTTAAAAGTACCAAAATCATGAGTTAGCTTATCAAATGATATTGCAGCTTGTTTCTGCTGAGCCATTGCTCCGGGTACCAGATTACCCATAAATAATAATATTAACAGACCTGGAATTATCTTTTTCATAATTTTATCGTTGTATTTATTCTCTTTTCTTTTAAACGGATCAAAATTAAAAAAGTTTGGATGAATATATAACTTTCGGTTGAATTAACTTTTTATTTTTTTACTCTATCTTTATACCTTTACAAATAGTTGTTACATGAAAGTAATATAACAAAAATTATTCCATTTGATGAATTGCTTTCAAGTTAATTAGGGAGATATGAATAGACGCAGGGTGATAAACATCTTTTGTTTTATTTTTTTCCTGATCGTGTATGGTCAAACATATGCCCAGTTTTATAACGGTCATCAGATGTCTTTTGGGAAAAACAGGGTTCAATATTATGACTTTTACTGGTCTTTTTACCGTTTCGAGAAATTTGATATTTATTTCAATGAATTTGGAAAAGAACTTGCTGAATACACAGCCTTGGTTGCTGAAAAAAAACTAATAGAGATTGAGGATTACTTTGATTATTATCTGGATAAGAGGCTGATTTTTATAGTATACAATAAATTATCAGATTATAAACAAAGCAATCTGGGACAGGTTACCGGTACTGAAGACTACAATATAGGAGGGTATACAAGAGTAATCCGCAATAAGGTGATGCTATATTTTAATGGTAAACATCCTGACTTTGAAAAACAGATTGCCGGAGCGATAACGGAGGTATTAGTTCAGGAAATGCTATATAGCGGGGATGTCAAGGACAGAATAGCCAGCTCAACTTTGATCAGCCTCCCTGACTGGTATACTAAAGGATTGATTTCTTACATATCAGATCCATGGAATAACCATATTGAAAACAGGGTAAAAGACGGCATAATGTCAGGCCGGTACGAAAAGTTTGACTGGCTTACCGGAACTGAAGCTGTTTATGCCGGGCATTCTTTCTGGCGATTTATTGCCAAGACTTATGGTGATCCAATCATACCTAATATTGTTTATCTTACAAGAATAAACAAAAATGCAGGTAAAGGTTTTTTATTTGTCCTCGGGAAAAAGGTCAGACCCCTTTCAAAAGACTGGCTTGCTTATTATCATGACTATTTTGTTGATCAGGGCCGGGAGATTCCAGAACAAGGAATGATGCTGAAATGGCCTAAATGTACAAGGAGGTACCAGGAAATAAAGATAAATCCTGAAAATCAACTTATTGCTTATGTTACAAAAGAGTTTGGGCAATACAAAATATGGATCTACGACAGCAATACCGGAAAACATAAAAAGATATTCCGCAAGGAACCTAAAGTAGGACAGTTACCAGACAAATCTTACCCTATCCTAACATGGCATCCAACCGGCAAATTGCTGGCATTCATTTCAGAAGAAAAAGGAAGACTGGCCCTCTACTTTTACAGGCTTTCGTCAGGTAATCTTGAAAGGATTAACCTCCCCTATTTTGATAAGATTCTTGATTTTTCATATTCACCTGATGGGACAAAATTTGTGTTTTCAGCAGTAAAAGAAAGCAAAACTGATATATTTATTCATAATATTTCTTCCGGAACTAATGAACAAATAACCAACGATTTACCGGATGATCTAAACCCCAAGTTTATTAGTGAGGGAAAAGAAATTATTTTCAGTTCTAACAGGTCGAGTGATACCCTTAACCTTCCTGAAGAGGGACTCAATAACACAGACTTTAAATACGACCTGTTTATTTACAATTACCAGAAAAAGTCTGATTATCTTATTCGTTTATCTGAAGGGAATTATTATAATAAATTTGAACCATACAAGGTAAAAGATAACACATTCCTTTATATCAACGATGAAAACGGGATATTTAATCGATATATAGCCAGGTTTGACAGCACAATTAGTTTTATTGATACTACAACACATTACCGTTTTTATACTAAATCGAAGCCTCTAACCAATTATTCAAGGAACATTCTTGAGCATAATTACTCACCACAAACCGGACAAATAGGTGAAGTATTCTTTCATAATGGGAAATACAAGATGCGAACGGAGGAACTTGACACTGGTAATGTGATTACTGAAGAAGAAATTACAACCACTGGTTATCAGAAAGAAAGATCGATAGAATTACAGGAATATGATAGTTTGAAAACACTGAAAAAGGAAGTAGCAATAAAATACAGAGCGATGATGGATACTCTGGAAAAGCCTCTTTCAAAATACTTTCAAACAGAAAAACTGATAGATGTAAACAACTATATTTTTGAAAAGGAGAAAGAGAATTATTTCAGGCAACAATTATTAAAGGAGTATCCTGATATTAACATTGATACAGGCGATTTCAGTTTGCCAAAAATCAGGATATATGAAACCTCTTTCTACAATAACTATATAGCCAGCCAGGTAGATTTCGGGTTTTTAAACAATTCTTATCAACCTTTTTCGGGAGGAGGTGGCTATTATAATCCCGGCATAAACATGTTATTTAAAATCGGTGCAGACGATCTTTTTGAAAACTATAAAATTATTGGAGGCTTCCGATTCTCCGGAAATTTTGACAGCAATGAATATCTCCTAAGTGTTGAAAACCTTAAAGGGAATTTTGACAAACAATTGACTTTCCACCGGTTGGCTATGAATGCCCAATCGGATGATGCTTTAATTAAAATACATACTCAGGAGCTTTTCTATTCCATGAGGTATCCATTTAGTATGGTATCTGCACTAAAAGGCACTTTCAGTTTAAGAAATGACAGGAGTGTATATCTTTCAACTGATATAAAAAACCTGCACAGGGAAAACGAAATGCGCACATGGGCCAGTATTAAGCTTGAATATATATTTGATAATACCCGCCAAAGAGGCATTAATATTTACTACGGCACACGGCTAAAGCTTTTCGGCGAGATGTACAAACAAATTGACAGAAAAAAATCTGATCTGTTTGTGATCGGTGGAGATATAAGGCACTATCTGAAAATCCATCGCGATTTAATTTGGGCTAACAGATTGGCAGGAAGTACATCATTTGGCAGCAATAAACTTATCTACTTTATGGGTGGTGTAGATAACTGGATACCATTCCTGAGCAAAATAGAAACATTTGACCAATCTATACAGGTTGCTAGCTCTCAAAATTATGCTTTTCAAACACTGGCAACCAATATGCGGGGTTTCTCACAAAATATCCGCAATGGAAACAGCTTTGTTCTCATAAACAGCGAGTTAAGATGGCCTTTTATCAGATACTTTGCAAACCATCCAATAGGCTCCGGTTTTTTTAACAACCTCCAGATTGTAGGCTTTGGGGATATTGGAACTGCATGGACCGGACTTCATCCATACCTGGGACAGAATGCCTATGACATAGAAGTACATACTAACGGACCAATTACCGTTACCATTGATACTAACCGTGAACCAATTGTTGCAGGGTTCGGTTTTGGTCTGCGGAGTCAACTTTTTGGATATTTTATAAGAGCTGACTGGGCATGGGGAATAGAGAATTACATTTTGTTGCCCAGGGTATTTTACATTTCCCTAAACCTTGATTTCTAATAAACAGGATATTATGGGTCTTAAAGAAAAAATAATTCGTCTGGCTGACAGATACTACGATGAAATAGTGCAAATAAGAAGATACATCCACGAGAATCCTGAACTATCGTATCACGAGTATGAAACATCTGCTTTTATTGAAAAAATGCTCCGGGAATATGGCATAAATTACAAAAAAGGTTTTGTTAAAACCGGGATAATTGCATGGCTCCGGGGAGAAAAACCGGGCCGTGTAATAGGTCTCCGGACTGAACTTGATGCGCTGCCCATTACAGAGAATAACCAGGTAAGCTATAAATCAAAACGGGATGGAATTATGCATGCCTGTGGTCATGATGCACATTTAGCTATGTTACTGGGTACAATGAAAATTCTTAAGGAGTTAAAAAAAGATTTGCCCGGCACTGTGCTGTTTATTTTTCAGCCTGCTGAGGAACTTATTCCCGGAGGCGCAAAACTAATGATGGAAAATGGTGCTCTGGACGAAATAAAACCTGACTTGATATTAGCCCAGCATGTTTATCCTGAGCTTGAAACCGGGAAGGTTGGATATAAAACAGGGGAATATATGGCGTCTTCTGATGAAATTTATATTACAATTCAAGGTAAAGGCGGGCATGCTGCCATTCCTGAGAAAAGAGATGATACAATACTGGCAGCTGCCAGATTACTTATCCTTCTTTATGAAAAAATTAATAACCCATTGCCCGGAAAGCCCCCAACTATTCTTGCTTTTGGTAAAATTGACGGATCAGGTGTAACAAATGTGGTTCCCTCCGAAGTAAAAATTGCTGGTACGTTCAGAACTTTTGATGAGAACTGGAGAAAAACTGCTCATCGTGAAATGAAAAAAATTGTTGCTGAATTTGAAGAAGAAGAAAGCATTGGTGCAAAACTCAACATTAAGAAAGGATATCCTGTTTTACGGAATGATATGAAAATTACTAAATCTGCAATCCGGTTGTCAGGAGATTTTCTTGGTGATAAAAATGTTGTCAGGCTTGAGCAAAGAATGACCTCAGAAGATTTCGCCAATTATTCACATTCCTATCCTGTCTGTTTCTACCGGCTGGGCACAGCAACTAAAGGAGAAGTATCCAGCCTTCATACATCTGATTTCGATATTAATGAAAATGCTTTAGCTACAGGAATGGGAAACCTTTCCTGGCTGGCATTTTCTTTACTGAAAGAACTTGCCGGATAATAAAAGAATAGAAATGTGATACTTTAGTGCAGGAATTTCAAAGTATATATTCAGCGCCAAAAGTAAGGAATGATTAAATGAAGAAGTGACTAAAGTGCCTAAAGTTTTCTAACTAATCAGTCGGCAATCGACTTAAAAATGCAAAGTATAATGAGATTAGCCATTCTAGGCATTCCAAACTTTTGATACTGAGCGATTAGCCGAAGTATAAGTACTTATTAGTTAAATTTTCAAAATATATAAAAAATTTGTGCTTTTTCCTTTGCATTTCAAAAAATGAAAATACTTTTGCAGAATAATAAATCTGATTTATTAATTCAAAACTTTATAGCAATGGCTTATGTAATTAACGATGATTGTACAGCATGTGGTGCTTGCGTTGATGAATGTCCTGTCGAAGCAATCTTAGAAGGTGATATCTATAAGATTGATCCTGAACTGTGTACCGATTGTGAAGCATGTGTTGATGTTTGCCCGGTTGAGGCAATCCATCCGGCAGAGTAAAAGTTCTGTTAATCAGAAAAGCACTAAAGTACATGATATTCCATGTGCTTTTTTTTATTTATTACGGTCACGCGGATTATAACCTGAACCCTCCAAAATCAACTGATAATCATTGTTTTCCACTAAATCACTGAGCGTTAAACCCGGGTTTTTCTGCATATACTGTTCAACAATCCTGTATCCTATCCATACAGCTGCCCTGCCCGGTGATTCACCAGTGAAGTAACTTGTGAATGGTGCTTCACCTATAAGTTTATTCACTGTCATACGGTCAGAGCTAAAAAGTAATTTGTGCTCAATCAGGTAAGTCCACATTTGTTTTTCATTCCTGCGACAAAATTTCATCTGGTCCTCAGAGTATCCCATTATTAAGCTGATATCTTCCCGTGGAACCAATGATTTAACAAGATACACCAACTTGCCTTCATGGATAATATTATTTAACACATTATTTGCTAATTCTCTTGACCCCTGCATATTAAAATACCATTCTGAAGAAACCCATGCAAACATACAATCAGTAACAATTTTTTCCTTATACATGTTTGCCTGTTGATATTCGTAAAAACCCAGATGATCATAGTATTCACATTCGGTCCCCAGGTAACGATCAAGACCAATTGCCAGTATATTTGTATCAATTATAATAGAGGCATTGAACCCTGAAATAAATGTATATATATCCGGTATTGTTTTCTCGCTGAAATAATGTTTATAATGCTTAAAAGCTTCAGTTAATGCTTTTTCCAACATATCAATATCAGGGAACTCCCTATTAGTAGCCAGGTATACTTCACGGTTAGTACGATCAGTAATAAAGCTTTTGAGATATCGGGGATAATAGGGTGATCTTGTTTCGCCAATTTTTATTACATAATTAAATAATTCATAAAAATGACTGTATTTATTTTCCAGGTAAGGTATTGAGGAAGCAATACTATCAACGGATAGTTCAAACAACTCTTTTTCCAGTCTCATAATCTTAATTTCCAAATCAATATTATCAATATCTACCTTAAAATTACTCCGGTTACATGATAAGAGTAAAAGTAGTAAAAGACTCAAAAGGCTAATTTTCCTGATCATATTAATCTAATTTAATAAATAATGGTTTATTAAAACAATTGTATCTATTCCGTGCCTTCTCACCTTACTCACCTCTTTCCCGCTTCTTCGTTCTCTGTTTCTTAAAATAGTGGTACTAGTTAAAGCATAATAAGTATACGGATTTTACGCAGTGAAGCAATCTCTCCCGGCTTTTCGTAAAGCTTTTAACAGTCTATTTATTTGGCATTCTAGTTGTTTTTGGGAGTTTGCTTCCCTTCGACTTTGCTCAGGACAACGCGTCGCTTCGCTCCTCGCAAAATCCTTTTTCAACCAATAAAATCCGGTTAAAACTTCACCTCTTCCCATTTACTCATTTTATCATTTACTCACCATATTGTCTTTCCAACATCTTTATATCTTTATTTCTTATCTTTACCTTTTGAGAATTTTCAGAGAGACATTTGAAACATAATATTCCAATATGAAAAACCTGAATGTAAAAATAATAAAACTACCCTCCATTGCAAAGGTTGTTTTCCTCATCATATTGTTTTTTATCCTGATAACCGGCAGAGGATTTTCACAAGGAATCCGCTTCGGAATTTTTGTCAATCCACAGATTAGCTGGCTAAAGCCTGATATCAAAGAGGTTACAAACGAAGGTTCACGGTCTGGGATTAATATTGGCATTTCCATGAACAGCTATTTTACCAATAATTACGCTTTCTCAACAGGCATTTCAATTAATCGCTTAGTAGGTAAAATCAGCTATGAAGATTCAACAGCTTTGCAACTTACCAACAGGATAGATACACTTTACCCTGGTAATATTCTTACCTGCAAAATGCAATACATTACCATTCCACTGGGACTAAAATTCAAGTCTGATGAAATCGGATATTTTACCTTTTTCGCTAAAGCAGGAATTGATCCTATGATCAATATTAGTGCTACCGGGTTAACAACTGATAAGAGAATAGATTCTGAGAGCATTAATGACGAGATCAATATGTTTAATCTAGGGTATCACCTGGAGATAGGTATACAATATTCACTTGGTGGGCAAACAGCTTTACAGTTTGGTCTCAATTATCAAAATGGGATATTAGATATCACAACTGATGGTGAAAATCAGCTTGCTGATAAGATAATACTTAATAGTGTATCTATGCATTGCGGAATTATTTTCTAATGACCGGAAAGTAAAAGTACTATGAAAATTGCCATTGCTCAGCTTAATCCACATATAGGAAATTTTGAAAGGAACATCAGCGCAATAACGGACAAAATCATAGAAGCAAAAGAAAAAGATGTTGATCTGGTTATCTTTCCTGAATTTTCTGTTCCCGGGTATCCTCCGCTCGATCTTCTTGAGCACAAGTCGTTTATTGATAATTGCAGGCAAGCGGTTATTGAAATTGCAAAACAATGTAAAAATATTGCTGCAATTGTTGGCAGTCCGAGTCTGAATCCGGCAAAAACCGGAAAGAATCTTTTCAATACAGCATATTTTTTATCAGAAGGACAAATTATCTTCACAGTAAATAAAACTCTCCTTCCTACTTATGACATATTCGATGAATACCGGTATTTTGAATCCAATACCAAATTTAGCGTAGTGAATTTTAAAGGAAAAAAAATTGCCATAACTATTTGTGAAGACTTGTGGGATCAACAGTTATCTGAGAGCGATTTTGGGAGAAACAGTATATACAATATATCCCCTATAAAAGAATTAAGTTTAAAGAACCCTGATTTTATTATTAACATTGCTGCCTCCCCTTTTGTATATTCCAGAATAGAAACAAAGCGAAATATTTTTACCAGCCATGCAAAAAAATTTAAAACTCCCATAATTTATGTGAATCAGGTTGGTGCACAAACTGAACTTATTTTTGAAGGAGGATCATTAGTTGTAAACACGGAAGGTAAAATAGTTGAACGTTTGAAATATTTTGAAGAAGATTTCAAAATAATAGATTCTCAAGAAATTGAAACAGTAACACCTTTGCCAATTATTAAAGATAACATAACTGAAAACATATATTGCGCATTGGTTATGGGACTTCGTGACTACTTTCATAAAATGAATTTCGGGAAAGCATTACTTGGTTTATCGGGAGGAATTGATTCGGCAGTGAGTCTTGCAATAACCACCGAAGCATTAGGCAAAAAAAACATAAAAGCTCTTTTGTTACCTTCAAGATATTCATCAGAACATTCCATAACAGATGCTGTTTCACTTGCCGATAATCTGCAAACAGATTACAATATGGTCCCAATAGAACCAATGTTCAAAGACTTTAAGCAATCACTGAAACCTCTCTTCAGGGGACTTCCTGATAATACTACCGAAGAGAATATACAAGCTCGAATACGTGGAGTTTTATTGATGGCTGTTTCAAACAAGTTTGGACATATACTTTTGAACACCTCAAATAAAAGTGAAGCTGCCGTTGGGTATGGGACATTGTACGGTGATATGGCAGGCGGCCTTTCTGTACTTGGAGATGTTTATAAAAGCGAGGTCTACAGACTGGCACGCTTCATTAACCGTAATAAAGAAATAATCCCTGAAAATACTATTTTAAAACCCCCTTCAGCAGAACTTAAGCATGATCAGAAAGACACCGATTCACTTCCTGATTATGAAATACTTGATGATATTCTTTTTTTGTATATCGAAAAGCAAATGTCATCAGATGAAATCACTAAAAAAGGATTTGACAATAAACTTGTTAGAAAAATTATTCATCTTGTGAACATAAATGAGTATAAGCGCTATCAGGCACCTCCCATCTTACGTATCTCCTCAAAAGCATTTGGAGCAGGCAGAAGAATGCCACTGGTTGCACGATATGATGAATAAGTCAGAATTGGCAAGTGTTCAATTTTGAAATTCATAGTGTTTAACAATTAACCTGAAACACAATAATCGAATAGCTACAAATTTTTTAATTCTTAATTTTTTTTTACCTTTGGTATGTTTTTCAACATATTCAACTTTTCTAAATGCAATATAGCAACCCACATTTTGAAGATGTTATTGAAAACAGCAAGTCAGTTTTCAATATCATTTCTGAAGAAGAAAAAAAAATTCTTGATGAGAATCACACACTTATGTATTTCAAGAAAAGTGAAATAATTTACAAAGAAGGAGATAAACCCTTGGGTTTAATATGCCTGGCACAAGGGAAAGTAAAAGTATTCAAGGAAGGTGTTGGCGGGAGAGAACAAATTGTACGAATGGCAAAACCATATGGGTTTATTGGTTACAGGGCACTTTTTGCAGGAGAAAATTATATTGCCTCATCGGTAGCCATAGAAGATTCCACAATTTGTATATTGGATAAAGATGTCTTATTTAAAATTTTAAGAGCTAATGCCAGACTCACCATGCGTTTTCTCTCATCATTAGCTACAGAACTGGGATTTTCCAATCGCCGAACGGTTACTTTAACACAGAAACATATTAGGGGCAGACTTGCTGAATCTTTACTTTTTCTGATGAACACTTATGGTTTTGAGCAAGATGGAGCAACCCTGAAAGTTTACCTTTCCAGGGAAGATATTGCCAATTTGTCCAATATGACTACATCGAATGCCATCAGGACTTTATCAACATTCGCCAGTGAGAATGTAATTTCACTGGAAGGAAGAAAGATAAAAATTCTCGACCTGCATAAACTTGAAAGAATTAGTGCGTTGGGATAGTTTAAACGAAAAATATACTAAGAATTCAGGGTCGTAATTATCTCTGCAGAAAATCCTCCATTGCAGAAAGGGTTTTATCAATATTAAACTTTTCTTCGACACGTATCCTGCCTTTCTCACCCATTTGCCTTGATAATGCAGGATTGTGTATAAGTTTTTCAACATAGCCAGCAAATGATGACATGTTATTCTTTTCGGCCAGATATCCGGTCTCCCCATGTACTACTATTTCAGGGTTACTGCTTAAATTAAAAGCTATCACAGGTTTCCGGCATACCATTGCCTCAGTCATTACATATCCAAATCCTTCCCATAATGAAGGAAGAAGAAAAATATCTAATGATTGCATAAACCCTTTGATATCATCAACAAACCCAAGGAAAACAACTTCATTCTCCATACCCATTTTCCTGGAATAAGCAATAAGGTCATTTTGCAATGCACCATCACCAGCTATTAGTATTTTAAACTTATACCCTTTATCTTTAAGTATCCTGGCAAGTTGGATAAGGCGATACTGTCCTTTTTGTTTCACAAGTCGCCCTGCATTGCCAAGAATAATTTCATCATTGTCTGATGTGTATTTAAATGTTACTTCTTCAGAATCATATTTTTTTATTGAAATACCGTTATAAATAACCTGTATCTTATTCTTGTCAATAAGGTTTGGATTTCTGGCTAAAAGGGTCCGTTTTGTTTCTTCAGAATTAGCTATTATTCCGGTAAGCACTTTCCCAAAAAAGAACCTGTTAATAAAAGA